>NZ_LR877185.1:199746-261415 GCF_903995135.1 Pseudoalteromonas sp. 3J6
TCTGTTACCGCTCGACTTGCATGTGTTAGGCCTGCCGCCAGCGTTCAATCTGAGCCATGATCAAACTCTTCAATTAAAAAGTTTTATGTCTTTCGACAGCTCAATGAATTCTGAATTTATTTAATATCTTTCGATATTGAATTGACTGTGCTGCAATAAATAAGTTTATTGCTGTTGGTCACTCAGTTTCAATTGAGACTCTAAATTTGTTTGCCTCACTTAGTAAACTAAGCTTGGCTGTTAGAACTCAATCTGTACGAGTGCCCACACAGATGATTGCTTTATATTGTTAAAGAACGTTGCGATTAAAGTGTTAAACTTTATCTCGCTAGGGCTGCGCATACTACGCTTTCCTATTTTTTTGTCAACACTTAATTTTCAGTTTCTTTTAAAAGATTTGAAAGCTAAGTTTTACTCGACTCACTTACCGTTTGTTCAGCGCTTTTCATTGCTGCCTGCCGGGTCAGTGGATGCGCATTATAGGGATATTCTGGAGAGGGTCAATGCTTTATTTCAGTTTTATTAAATTAATTTCAATTTAGTACAATAACCATACAAACAAAGGGCTACAGGGCTGTTTTTGATTAAAATTCATTCACACAAAGCATGATCGCAAGAGGGGGAGGAAGTAAAAGCGATTTATAGATAACTGCTAATCGCTTTTACATAACACTTTATTAATTACTGAGTTGCTATTTCCCATACGGCAATTGAGCCTGAGATTTCATTACCTACTATGAGCAGTGCTTCGTTTGTTGCACTTTGCGCTGCAGGAACAAATGTCATTCCTTCAGGAGCAAGGTCGCCACTTATATCTGCACTTGGTTCTAAACCACGATTATAGAAGTAATCTTGAAATTTCACATCATAAGGGTTGGTTATATCAAACACCATTATTGTGCCCATACGCTCTAAGCCAACAAAAGCAAATAACCTATCGCCAACCTCACCTAATGTTAGCGCTTCGGGTTCTGCCCCTTTATCATCTGAGCGTGTATCGCCTTTATTTTCATCTTCGTTATTATTGAATGCATTGCCATGAACAGAAGCGGTTACTCGTGCAACTTGATCGCCTGAGTCAAACACCACCAGCCCATTGCTATCCCAAATGGTAAATGACCGTGCGCCATAAGCATAAAGCGATTCGTATTGGCCGTCGTTATTTTTATCACCTTTTACTGTTGTAACTTTTAAACGACCAATGTCGTTATCATCGTTATTTAAGTAATCGAAGTTAGCTGCGAGAGCTAGATCTTCTACGCGGCTTTCATCTATATATGCCAAACACCCATCTTTAGCGTCATAATCAAGGCCGCCCTGAGCGATGCAATCAGCTTCATCGCTGGCATCAAAAAAGTATTCGCGTGCATCACCCTCGTTGGCAGATACAATAAAGTTGGCTCCTTTCCAACTAAAACTTGCAATTGTATCTGGCTGATACATGCCATATAAACCAGGGTATGATTTAAAGTTAACACCGCCGTCTTTGTCTGAAGCGTCAAATTGTAAGTTTGACCAATCTTTAAAACCGAGCCCTTTTAGCTCAAGGGAATTATCTTCAAGATTGATGATAGCTAGAGCGTTATTTTCTTGAATAGAGACATAGGCGTATTTATTATCCTTGGAAATACTCACATACTCTGGCTCTAAATCCATAGCGACGGTGGTATTTATTAAATTACCATTAATAGTACGTCCAGTAGGATTGGCAAACACTAAACCCTGCGCTTCTAATTCTGCTTGCTTATTATTGTAAGCTTGAAAGTTTATGCTCATAGCAGTATCGGCAATAGTGCCGTTATTAATATCGATAATGCTGATAGTGCCTTCGGGGTCGATACTGTAGTCGCCATTAGGTTCACCTTCATTAGCAACCACTACTTTTGCACCATCATGGCTAAATGTCACCATGTCGGGTAGGGCACCTACTGTTACATTTTTAATAAATACTGGTGTATCTCCGCCAATATTGTAAAACGCTATTTGGCCAGCTTCGCCCACGTTTGTAGCAGCCATTGCTACCGCTAATAATTGGTTATTTGCATCGATAGCTATGCTGTTTGCATCGCCAGGCGTATTTTCATTTAGTGAGAGCGTAATGGCGGAGGCTAAGTTGGTCGCGGTTACAATACCTTCGTTATCTTTTACTAATGCAGCGGTGTCGAACGTATCGGCAGGAATGATATTCACAACAGCTTCATCACCAGAGCTATTAATGGCATAAATCCATTTTTTAGAGGCTTGGTAGGCGACTATTTCAGCTGCCCCTTCCGGGCTTTGTGCATTGAGTACTGCGCGGCCAATAAGTTTGATATTTAAAGCTGAATTTGCATTAGTGCCGTTTTCGCCATTATTACCCGCTGTACCTTGTACACCCTGTGCGCCATCTTGGCCGTCATCACCATCTAGTGAGCAACCAGTTAATAGTGATAGCAAAGAAAGGGCTATTATTGATTTGTTTAACATTATTGTTTTCCTTAGTGTTGTATTAGTTAAATATCAACACACAGGGATGACAACAGCATGGCATTTTTATTTATAGAATATTTAGACAATAAAAAAGCGAGTTATGAAACTCGCTTTAAATAGGGCTTGGCCTGTTACTCATTTAAATGGACTGGCTGCTACATATTATTTATATAATCATCGCGCCTTTTTCGAGTTATTTTTATAAACTCTTTTAACTCATCAACGGAAGGTTCAATACCTTGTTGATTTTTATGTTCAAACCAATCGGTAACATCACTGATTATGACAGAGCCACCCTGTAGGCATAATTCATCATTTTTTAGCCAAACATCGGGACCTCTGAATGATGGACTGGTATACCAATTACAAAAGCTATATCCCTCACGTGTTAATTTAGATTCAATGTAAAAGCTATTAACAATAGATAAAATTATATATAAAGGTATTGCGCGCAGCATAAGCTTTACCATTAACCTTACTGTTTTTTCATTGCGGAAGTTCAATACTTTTTGTAAGCCTGCAATTGTCATTAAAACAGGAAA
The DNA here is from genome assembly GCF_903995135.1 of Pseudoalteromonas sp. 3J6. Classification (GTDB taxonomy): domain Bacteria; phylum Pseudomonadota; class Gammaproteobacteria; order Enterobacterales; family Alteromonadaceae; genus Pseudoalteromonas. Next base: position 202,758 of record NZ_LR877185.1, read on the forward strand.
TGGAGCCATTACTATTATCGGAGCCAACAAGCCGCTTTCTCGAATATAATAAAGCGACTCATCAAAATAAACATTTTCAACAAACCCATAATAAGAGAAATAAAATAAAGCCATTGTAAATAATATAAAAGCAAACAGGCCTATCACAACAGTTAATTTATGCTCGAAGCTTTGTTCTGTAAAACGTTCTTCGGATTTTTCCCATTCTAAAATAGACATTGTTTATAACTCATTTTTATTAGGGTGAAATTTACCTCTGGAAGCCAGAAAAATCCCCTCGATAAAATTATTTAGCTTAGCTGGTTATTTTAAATAAAAACGACTGCAGCAATTTTGAGTTAATTTTAACGATTATACTCTGCTCTAGTCTCTTGTATAAAAACTTCAAGTTCATTAAGTGTTGGCTCAATTCCTTTTTGATTATGCATTTCAAACCAATCATAAATATCACTAGTGATTACAGAACCATCTTGTAAGCATAACTCGTCATTGTTTAACCAAACATCGGGACCTCTGAATGATGGTCTGGTATACCAATTACAATAAGTATAGCCATTGCTTTTTATATATGACTCTATATACAAGTTGAAAGGGATTACTAGCAAAAGAAATAAAGGTAATGCAATAAACAACCCTTTAACAAAGCCTGTCATTAAGTATTCAGATTTATAATTTAATAACTTCTGAATAGAAGCTAAAAAAAATAAAGAAAAAGGGAAAAGGAAAAAAAGTAAAAGAACCTTTCCACTTTTTTCTTTAATAAAAGAACTAGACCCAACAGCTTCCAGTAAACTAATTTCTGAGGTGACGGTATAAATTAGAGCAAAGCAAAGAATGCAAATTACGATAGACCCTAACAAGTTTATACATAATTCTTTAAAAGCGAGGTTTCTGCCACTCTTACTTGCTTTTTCCCATTTAAATATTTTCATAATATTTTTATGCTCGGAACCCCAAATAATGCACCGAATACTCCATAAGGGTCTTCACTCAGTGCTTTATTAAAGCTTATTAATAATGAATAGACCATTACCTGATAATATACTTTTTAACTAGCTTCGGGTTTCCTTTCAACGATTGCACGACGAGCATAAGCTGACATGCCGCACTTCCTTCAGTTATATTTTATATACGTTATTGAGTAATCTAATTAATTAAAAATATTTAGACAATAAAAAGCGAGTTTTTAAACTCGCTTTAAATATTTAATAAGTAATGGTCATTACTTATTTTTTAACTGGGCGTTTCCAACCATCTAAATTGCGTTGCTTGCCACGTGCTACGGCTAGCTGATCATCCGCTACGGCATTGGTAATAACAGAGCCTGCGCCAACGGTTGCTGTAGCACCAATATTTACAGGAGCAACCAGTGACGAGTTAGACCCTATAAAGGCATTATCGCCAATAATTGTTTTGGCTTTATTCACGCCATCGTAGTTACAGGTAATAGTGCCTGCGCCAATATTCACTTTTTTGCCAATTTCAGCATCGCCTAAGTAACTTAAGTGGTTTGCTTTAGAACCCTTACCTAAACGGGTTTTTTTCATTTCGACAAAATTGCCAATGTGCGAGTCTTCTTCCATTACTGCACCAGGGCGAAGGCGGGCGTATGGACCGAGTGTACATTGAGCCGCAACTGATGCATCTTCAATTAGTGTATTGGCTTTAATAATAACATTATCGCCAATGCTACAGTTTTTAAGTACGCAGTTAGGGCCAATTTGTACGTTATTACCCAAGGTTACTGTGCCTTCAAAAATAACGTTGATATCGATGAGGACATCTTCACCTGTTTTAACGTCGCCACGTACGTCAATACGTGCAGGGTCGGCAAGGGTGGCCCCATTTAGCATGAGTTCTTCTGCTTGCCATGCTTGGTAAGCACGCTCTAATCCTGCAAGTTGTACGCGGTTATTTGCACCTTCAACTTCCATTGGGTGATCTGGCTGTGCTGATGTAATTTCTACACCTTCACTGTGCGCCATAGCGACTATATCTGTTAGGTAGTATTCGCCTTGAGCATTATTGTTAGATAAATTACCTAACCATGTTTTTAAAAGCTTGCCATTAACCGCCATAATACCGGTGTTTACTTCGTTAATAAGTAACTGCTCTGCATTGGCATCTTTTTGTTCAACAATACCCACTAGCTTGCCATCAACACGTAGCATACGCCCGTAACCATTTGGGTTTGCTAGATTAACGGTTAACACTGCTAAGCCATTTTTAGGTGTCGCTGCTAATAAACGTTCAAGTGTAGATTGCTTAGTTAAAGGTACGTCACCATATAAAACCAGTACAGTGTCGTTATCGTTAATATGAGGATTTGCTTGTGCCACTGCGTGGCCTGTACCTAGCTGCTCAGCTTGCAGCACCCAGTTTACGTTATTATCGGCTAATTGTTGTTGTAATAGTTCGCCGCCGTGACCATAAACTAAGTTAGTAGAGGTTGCACCTAGCGCATTGGCATTATCGATAACATGTTGCACCATAGGTTTACCTGCCACTTTATGCAGTACCTTAGGAAGAGCAGAACGCATACGGGTACCTTTACCCGCTGCAAGAATAACCGTTGTTAGAGCCATTAAAACAATTTCCTTTTTCCGTTGTTTTAGCTTAATAGAATAAGTGTGCTGCAAAGTAGATTACGTAAGTCACATCATGTGCAAATACTCAGTAGGCTAAGCAATGGCTACTGAATCTTAACTTAAGCAAAGTAACACCTAATAGAATAGGATTATTGTAGCGAGGATCTTGCGCAGATATAAGTAATAATGAAGAGATATTAGCCATAACGATTAATTTATTTACAAATAGCGACGGGATTTATCATCAGGCACAAAAAAGCCCACATAAAGTGGGCTTTTAAAAACCAGATAGGCTTACTTTTTACGTAATTGCTGAATAACGCGTAGCTGAGCAATTGCTTCAGCTAGTTGCATTGCGGCTTGATTGTAATCAAGCTCAGCAGATGCACCTTTTGCCATTTGGGCTTCAGCGTCACGTTTAGCTTGCTCTGCAGCTTTCTCGTCCAGGTCTTCACCACGAACAGCTGTATCAGCAAGTACGGTCACTATGTTCGGTTGAACTTCTAGTGTACCGCCAGCAATATAGATGAGTTCTTCTTCACCAAATTGCTTAACTAAACGTACCATACCAGGTTTAAGGGCAGTTAGTAGTGGGGCGTGACCGGCATTAACACCTAACTCACCTTCACTACCAGATACTTGAATAGATTCTACTAAACCAGAAAATAATTTCTCTTCAGCACTTACTACATCAAGATGTACAGTCATAGCTGCCATACTACCCTCCTAATTACATGCTTTTGGCTTTTTCTTGAGCTTCTTCAATAGAGCCAACCATGTAGAACGCTTGCTCTGGCATATCATCAAACTCACCGTTTAAGATACCTTTGAAGCCTGCAATTGTGTCTTTAAGTGAAACGTATTTACCTGGCGCACCTGTAAATACCTCTGCCACGAAGAATGGCTGAGATAGGAAACGCTGGATTTTACGTGCACGAGATACAAGTTGCTTATCTTCGTCAGAAAGCTCGTCCATACCTAGAATCGCGATGATGTCTTTAAGTTCTTTGTAACGCTGAAGAACTGTTTGAACGCCGCGCGCTATACCATAATGCTCTTCACCGATTACTTGTGGATCAAGCTGACGTGAAGATGAATCAAGAGGGTCTACCGCTGGGTAGATACCTAGTGATGCGATATCACGTGAAAGTACCACTGTTGCATCTAAGTGAGCAAACGTTGTTGCTGGAGATGGATCCGTTAAATCATCCGCAGGTACGTATACCGCTTGGATTGAAGTAATTGAACCAGTCTTAGTAGATGCGATACGCTCTTGAAGTACACCCATTTCTTCAGCAAGTGTAGGCTGGTAACCTACCGCTGATGGCATACGACCAAGAAGTGCTGATACTTCTGTACCCGCAAGTGTGTAACGGTAGATGTTATCTACGAAGAAAAGTACGTCGCGACCTTCGTCACGGAACTTCTCAGCCATAGTAAGACCTGTTAACGCTACGCGTAAACGGTTACCCGGTGGCTCGTTCATCTGACCGTATACAAGCGATACTTTATCAAGTACGTTTGAATCGTTCATCTCATGGTAGAAATCGTTACCCTCACGAGTACGCTCACCAACACCTGCGAATACTGAGTAGCCACTGTGCTCGATTGCGATGTTACGGATAAGTTCCATCATGTTTACGGTTTTACCAACACCGGCACCACCGAATAAACCAACTTTACCACCTTTAGCGAATGGACATACAAGGTCGATTACCTTGATACCCGTTTCTAAAAGTTCAACTGAGCTTGATTGCTCTTCGTAAGTAGGTGCTGCACGGTGGATAGACATACGCTCGTCTTCACCGATTGGACCTGCTTCATCAATTGGCTCACCAAGTACGTTCATGATACGACCTAGGGTCTTAGTACCAACTGGAACTTGAATTGCTTCGCCTGTGTTTTCTACTGAAGCACCACGACGTAAACCGTCTGTAGTACCTAGTGCGATAGTACGTACCACACCGCCACCTAGCTGCTGTTGAACTTCTAAAGTCAAACCAGCTAAATCGCCATCTGTTACTTTTAGCGCGTCATATACGGCTGGCACGCTGTCTTGTGGAAATTCGATATCCACAACGGCGCCGATAATTTGGACGACCTTACCTAAACTCATGTCTATTCCTCTCGTTAATCTTTGCCTGAAGCATTAAACTGCTGCTGAACCAGAACAAATCTCACTAATTTCTTGTGTGATTGCTGCTTGGCGAGCTTTGTTATATACAAGCTGTAACTCATCCATAAGGTCACCGGCATTATCAGTTGCAGCTTTCATTGCAACCATGCGGGCAGCCTGTTCAGAGGCAGCGTTTTCAACTACACCTTGGTATACCTGAGACTCAATGAAACGTACTAGCAAAGACTCTAAAATAGCCTCTGGGTTTGGTTCATATAAGTAATCCCACGCATGTGTAGATACTTCTTCTTCAGCTTTTGGCAAAGGGAGTAACTGATCTACTATTGGCTCTTGCTTCATGGTATTAACAAAGTTGTTATATACCAGGAATAAACGGTCAATTTTACCTTCAGAGAATGCATCTAGCATTATTTTTACCGGACCAATTACGTCCTGTACTGAAGGCTTATCTCCAAGACCTGCTTTTTTAGCAAGCACTTGACCACCAAAACGTTGAAAAAAGCCAGCTGCTTTACTACCTAAAGTAGCAAAATCAGCATCTACGCCTTTCTCTTTCCACGCTTTAATGTCTAATGCAACTTTTTTAAACTCATTTGAGTTTAAGCCGCCACATAGACCACGGTCAGTAGAGATAACAATATAACCAACTCGTTTTACTTCACGCTCTTCTAAGAACGGGTGAGTAAAATCAAGATTTGCTTGAGCAACACGACCAATCACTTTACGTAATTTTTCAGCGTATGGACGGCTTGAAGCCACTCGTTCTTGCGCCTTTTTCATTTTAGACGCAGCAACCATTTCCATTGCGCTAGTGATCTTTTGAGTATTTTTAATACTGCCGATCTTGCTTTTAATCTCTTTTCCGCTGGCCATGACTCTCTCTCCGAATCAAGGTGTGCCTTAGGATATAAAGCACACCATTAATAACTAAATTACCAAGTTTGCGTAGACTTGCACTTCTCTAGAAGTTCTTTAAGCTGCGCTTCGATCTCGGCGTTGTAGTTACCAGTTTCATTGATTTGAGCCATAAGCTCTGCGTATGTGCTATTTGCGAAAGAAAGTAATGCCGCTTCGAAATCCATGATTTTAGAGATTTCGATGTCTTGCAAGTAACCTTTCTCAGCTGCGAATAACGACAAAGACATTTCAGCAACAGACATTGGCGCGTACTGTTTCTGCTTCATTAGCTCTGTTACACGCTCACCATGCTCAAGTTGAGCACGAGTAGCATCATCAAGGTCAGACGCGAACTGCGAGAACGCAGCTAATTCACGGTACTGAGCTAGGGCTAGACGGATACCGCCACCTAGTTTCTTAACGATTTTAGTTTGTGCAGCACCACCAACACGCGATACCGAGATACCAGCATTTACTGCCGGACGGATACCTGAGTTGAATAAGTCAGTTTCTAAGAAGATCTGACCATCGGTGATAGAGATAACGTTTGTCGGTACGAACGCAGAAACGTCGCCGCCTTGAGTTTCAATGATAGGCAATGCCGTCAATGAACCTGTTTTACCTTTCACTTCACCATTAGTGAACTTTTCTACGTAATCAGTGTTTACACGTGATGCACGCTCTAAAAGACGCGAGTGAAGGTAGAATACGTCACCTGGGTATGCTTCACGGCCTGGTGGACGCTTAAGTAGCAATGAGATTTGACGGTAAGCAACAGCTTGCTTAGATAAATCATCATATACGATTAATGCGTTTTCACCACGGTCACGGAAGTATTCACCCATAGTACAGCCCGAGAACGGTGCTAAGTACTGAAGTGCCGCAGATTCAGAAGCAGATGCTACAACTACGATAGTATTTGCAAGTGCACCGTGCTCTTCTAATTTACGTACTACGTTAGCAATAGTAGATGCTTTTTGACCAACCGCTACGTACACACACTTAACGCCTGTGTCTTTTTGGTTGATGATTGCATCGATTGCTAGTGCAGTTTTACCTGTTTGGCGGTCACCGATAACAAGCTCACGCTGACCACGACCAACTGGAATCATCGCATCGATAGATTTGTAACCAGTTTGTACTGGCTCATCTACTGATTGACGCTCGATTACACCTGGTGCAATTTTTTCTACAGGTTCAAAACCGTCGTTATCTAAAGCGCCTTTACCATCGATAGGAGCACCTAGCGTGTTTACAACACGACCAAGTAGACCCGCACCAACAGGAACTTCTAAGATACGACCAGTAGTGTATACTTTTACGCCTTCTGTAAGGTCAGCGTAAGGACCCATTACTACTGCACCAATTGAGTCACGCTCAAGGTTTAGTGCGATAGCATAACGGTTGCCAGGAAGCTCAATCATCTCACCTTGCATACAGTCAGCTAGACCGTGGATGCGAATGATACCGTCAGTAACAGATACAATTGTACCTTCGTTACGAGCTTCACTTACAACTTCGAACTTCTCAATACGTTGTTTGATCAGATCTGAAATTTCAGTGGAATTAAGTTGCATGCTCTTTTTCCCAATTACGATTGTAGTGTTGTGGCTAAGCGATTTAATTTACCGCGTAAAGAGCCGTCAATTACAGTGTCGCCTGCCTTAATAATAAGGCCGCCAACTACTGTAGCGTCTTCACTACAATTCAGCTTAACTTTGCGTGCGAAACGTTTTTCAAGTGCCGCTACCAGTGATTCTTGCTGCGCTGCAGCAAGAGGAGTTGCCGAAATCACATCAATATCGATTTCTTTTTCATAGTCCGCTTTTAAAGCAGAAAATAAATGAGCAACTTCAGGTAGTGCAATCAAACGTCCATTTTCAGCCATCACCTTAACTAGGTTCTGACCTTGTTCGTTGAGCTGCTCACCACATAAGTTAATAAATAACTCAGCTTGTGCAGTAGCAGTAGGCAATCCAGCTAAAATGGTAGATGCCTGTTCATTGCTGGCAACGTGGCCAGCAAAGAACAACATGTCATTCCAGCTATCAATAGCGCCTTTTTCAACGGCAAGTTCAAAAGCCGCTTTAGCGTATGGGCGAGCGATAGTAGTCAATTCAGACATGCTCATACCCTCCTAATTACAGCTCAGCGACAAGTTTTTCAACGATGTCACTATGTGCGGCTTGATTGATTTCGCGCTCTAAAATTCTTTCTGCGCCAACCACTGCCAGAGTTGCTACTTGCTTACGTAGCTCTTCTGTCACACGGTTACGCTCTGATTCAATTTCAGAGTGCCCTTGAGCAATAATTTTTTCACGCTCTTGCTGACCACGAACAGTTTCTTCGTCAACAATTAGCACGGCACGCTTTTTAGCTTGATCAATGATATCAGCCGCTTGAGCCTTTGCATCTTTAAGCTGTTCTGCAGCTTTCTGTTGCGCTAGTTCTAAGTCTTTCTCGGCTCTATCAGAGGCAGCTAAACCATCTTCGATTTTCTTCTGGCGAGCTTCAATTGCACCGTTTAGTGGTGGCCATACGTATTTCATACAAAATAATACGAACACCGTAAACGCAATTAATTCACCGATAAGAGTGGCGTTTAAGTTCACAACCGCTCCTCCTTAAATAGTAAGCTGTTCAAAAAATAAAATTAAAGTACGAACAACAATACCATCGCGATACCAACACCAATCATTGCTACAGCATCGATTAGACCAGCAAGGATAAACATTTTAACTTGTAGCGATGGTGCAAGCTCAGGTTGACGCGCACATGCTTCAAGGAATTTACCGCCCATGTTACCAAAACCGATTGCCGTGCCGATTGCACCGAAGCCGATAAGTAAAGCTACTGCGATGTACTTAAGACCTAATACTAGTTCCATTTTTTTCTCCAAAGTTTCAATTGTAATTAAAAGTAAAAATTAAAAGTTATAAATTAGTGATTAGTGATTATCTGAACTTGCCATGCTTAGGTATACGATTGTAAGCATCATGAATACGAATGCCTGCAATACGATTACTAAGATATGGAATACAGCCCACACAAAGTGCAACGGTAGTTGCATTAAACCTACAGCACCTATAAGGATGAAGATTAACTCACCTGCATATAAGTTACCGAACAAACGCAGAGCCAGTGAAAACGGCTTAGAAACCAATGCGATAAGTTCTAGTAATAGGTTGAATGGGATTAAAAGAATCTGCATAGCTGTATTGTTTGAACTAAACGGGTGAAGTGTTAGTTCTTTAATAAAACCGCCGATACCTTTGATTTTAATTGAGTAACCAATCATTAGAATGAACACGCCAAGCGCAAGTGCAGCTGTCATGTTGATATCTGTAGTTGGTACAATTTTCATGTATACGTCGTGTGAATCCATACCGAATGCAGTTTCGCCAACAAAGCCAGCAAATGCAGGTAGGAAGTCAACTGGGATTAAATCCATTAAGTTCATTAAGAATATCCAAACGAATATTGTTAATGCTAATGGTGCAATTAGCTTACTTTTCCCGTGGAAGGTATCGCGTACGTTGTCGCCAACGAACTCAACAACCATTTCAATGAAACATTGAAGTTTTCCAGGTACACCCAGAGTTGATTTTTTTGCGGCACTACGGAAGATCCATAAAAATATTAGACCTAGTCCGATAGACCATGCGAGGGTATCTATATGCCATGTCCAGAAGCCACTATCCGTACATGCTTTATTGAAGGCAAGACCAGCGTCGGTCGAGCACATCTTAGCATTGGTTAAGTGGTGCTGAATATGGCTAGATAGAGTAACTTCTTCTGCAGCCATGTTATATCCCAAAAGTTAATGTTTAAAAAAAACGGGTGTAAACAATCCTGTAAACAACACCAACACATAAGCACAAAAGAAAGGTAGCAGTACTACCGGATAAAGCTTTAGCATTAGTGCAAACAAAACGATTGTTAGCATAAATTTTAATCCGTTGCCGCGTTTTAACGAGGCATACGCTTGATTTGCTCGACTTGCACCCATATATCTGAATGCATAAAGCGCAAATACAAAGTTAGGAAGTACTGCGACTGCGCCACCAGCTAGAGCTGAAAGTGCGGCATTGGTTTCCCAACCTATAAAAATTATTAGTGCAGCTAAAAGGGCTACAAATCCCTGAAGGCAAATTAATTTTAATGCGGCAAGCCTATACGGGCTCGCTAACTTATTAGTCACTTTTAATTAACCTTTATGACGCTCTAATTGTCAGGGTATGAAAACTGGCGAAATTATACTTAATCCTGCCAGTTTTGCAACTTGAGTAGGTGCTTTGTAACACAAAATCGCTGTAAATGTCCCTTTTTAGACATCCAATGAATTAATGGTGGGAATAGTCTTGATTGATACGGTTTAAAATACCGTCTAACTCGTCAAGATTAGTGTAAGAAATAACCAACTTCCCTTTGCCTTTTTTGTTGTAATTTATTTCTACCTTTGCCCCTAGGTTATCAGCAAGCTGCTGCTCTAACTGTTTAACATCTGGGTCTTTTTCTATTACTTCTTTTGCTGGAGCTGGCTCTAAAATAGAGCGTACTAGTTTTTCTGTTTCGCGAACGGTCAATGCCTTTGCAACAGCTAAACGGGCTGCATCTGATTGCACTTCACCTTCAAGTGCTAACAGGCAACGTGCGTGGCCCATTTCAATGTCACCATGCTCTAACAAAATTTTTACATCGTTATTTAGATTATTTAAGCGTAATAAGTTAGTCACGGTCGTACGTGATTTACCAACTGCATCAGCCACTTGTTGATGCGTTAACTCAAACTCATTAAGCAACCGATTAAGTGCAATCGCTTCTTCCATAGCGTTTAAGTCTTCACGCTGAATATTTTCAATCAGAGCAATAGCAACGGCAGCTTCATCAGGTACGTCTTTAATAATACAGGGTACAAACTCAAGCTTAGCTATTTGCGCAGCACGCCAACGACGTTCACCAGCAATAATCTCGTAGCTGTTATGCGCAACAGGGCGCACAACGATAGGTTGAATAATTCCTTGTGAGCGTATCGAACTGGCGAGTTCTTCGAGTGCCTCTTCAGACATGTCTTTACGAGGTTGGTACTTACCTGAGTGTAAAAGCTCGATCGGTAGTTTTTGTAATTCACTGTTACTAGGCTGCGCTGCATTTTCAACTGCGCTGGTTACGTTAGCATTGTCCTGTTCCTTGCCTTCGCTTGGTGCAGGTTTAGATGAACTTAAAAGCGCATCGAGTCCTCGGCCTAAACCTCGTTTTTTAGCAGACATGTTATTTTTTTACCTCAAAGTTAGGCGACAACGGGAGTTGTTTTTTCTTTTCTGCGTAGCATTTCACCAGCGAGAGCTAAATAAGCTTTCGCGCCACTTGATGCTCGATCGTAGTACATTGCTGGGGCACCAAAACTTGGGGCTTCTGCAAGTCGAACATTACGTGGGATCACCGTACGGTATACTTTATCGCCAAAATGTTGTTTTAATTGTTCTGATACATCATTTGCTAGTCGATTACGCGGATCGTACATAGTACGAAGTATGCCTTCAATCTGTAAGTTAGGGTTAACTAACTTAGCAAGTTGCGTAATCGTGTCCATTAATGCTGTTAATCCTTCCAATGCATAATATTCACATTGCATAGGTACTAAAATAGAATCGGCAGCGGCCATGGCATTAACGGTTAACATATTTAAAGAAGGCGGGCAGTCTATAAAAATAAACTCATACTGATCTTGTATTTTTTCAAGCGCGTTACGCAAACGTACTTCTCGCGCAAATAATTCCATCAGCTTAACTTCTGCAGCGGTCACATCACCGTTTGCAGCAATCATATGATATTCGCCTGAGGTTTCTTTAATAATCACTTCATCAATAGGCTTATCTTCTATGAGCAAGTCATAGATAGTAGGGACGTCACCATATTTGTCGACGCCACTGCCCATGGTCGCATTGCCTTGCGGGTCGAGATCTATTAACAGCACTTTACGCTTCGTTGCAGCCATAGATGCAGCGAGATTAACGGCAGTGGTAGTTTTACCTACTCCACCTTTTTGATTTGCTAATGCGATGACTTTTGCCACAGTGTCTCTGATCCCTAGTCTTTAGAAAGAATTATTAAATGTCGTTGTGCATCTAAATCCGGTACTTCTAATGCAATTTTTTGCTCAAACTTAACACCTGTAGGGAGTGAGTCTAATTCCTCACTTGGAAATACCCCTTTAAGTGCAATGAACTTACCTGAATGATCAATTAAGTGCGAGCACCAGTCAATCATATCTTGTAACGATGCAAATGCACGACTTAGTACGCCATCTAATTTAACACTTGGTTGATATTCTTCAACTCTTGACTGCACCGGGGTGACATTATCAAGGCCAAGCTCATGTTTAACATGCATTAAAAAACGTACACGTTTACCTAAACTATCTAATAATACAAACTGCGTTTCAGGTAAGGTAATAGCTAACACTATGCCTGGTAAACCAGGACCTGTGCCAACATCAATATAATGATGACCGGTCAAGTGAGGAGCAACAACTAAGCTATCCATTATATGTTTAACCATCATTTCTTGAGGCAAACGTACCGAGGTTAAATTGTAGGCTTTATTCCACTTATCGAGTAATTCAACATAGCGGACAAGTTGTTGCTGTTGTTTTTGTGTTAGCGCAATATCAGTTTGCGCTAACAAAGTTGTTAATTGTTGCTGTAACACAATGTACCTTTACCGTTACGCAGTTTTGCGTAACAAGCCTTGCTTCTTCAGATACACTAATAATAGCGAAATCGCCGCTGGGGTGATACCAGAAATACGCGAAGCTTGGCCGATAGTGTCTGGACGAGCATCAATTAGCTTAGCAACTACTTCGTTTGATAAACCAGAGACGGTTTTATAATCAAACTCTTTTGGTAAAATTGTTTCTTCATGACGAAGCTGCTTATTGATCTCATCTTGTTGACGCGCGATATAACCTGCGTACTTCGTATGAATTTCAACCTGTTCTAGGGCGGCCTGATTAGTGAACTCAGATCCGAGTCCTTCGATCGCCATCAAGTCGTTATAACGCACTTCTGGACGACGCAGTAATTCTTCTAAGCTGGCTTCACGCACAAGTGGTGTTTTAAGTAATTCGTTTACTTTATTAACCATGGCATGATCTTTATGGATCCAGGTATCTTTAATACGCTGTTTCTCTTTAGCGATCACTTCCATTTTTTCGTTGAATGCTTGCCAACGTTCATCGTTAACTAGACCTAGTTCACGACCTTTTTCAGTTAAACGAATATCAGCGTTGTCTTCACGAAGTAGCAAACGGTATTCAGCGCGGCTAGTAAACATACGGTACGGTTCTTTTGTACCCAGTGTTGCTAAGTCGTCAATCAGTACGCCAACATAGGCTTCATCACGACGTGGTGTCCACGACTCTTTACCTTGTACTTGTAATGCTGCATTCATACCTGCGATCAGACCTTGCGCACCCGCTTCTTCGTAACCGGTAGTACCATTAATTTGACCAGCAAAAAATAAGCCATCAATAAACTTTGTTTCTAATGATTGTTTTAAATCGCGTGGATCAAAAAAGTCATATTCAATAGCATAGCCAGGACGACAAATGTGTGCGTTCTCAAAGCCGGTGATCGATTGCACAATTTCTAACTGCACATCGAACGGTAAGCTAGTTGAAATACCGTTAGGGTATAACTCGTATGACGTTAAACCTTCTGGCTCTACAAATATCTGGTGTTTATCTTTATCTGCAAAACGGACAATTTTATCTTCAATAGACGGACAGTAACGTGGGCCTATTCCTTCGATAACACCTGAGTACATAGGTGAGCGATGTAAGTTTTTGCGAATAACATCATGTGTTTTTTCATTGGTGTAAGTGATGTAACACGGAATTTGTCGTGGATGGTCGCTTTGTTTACCCATAAATGAGAATACCGGTGTTGGTGCATCACCTGGTTGTTCTTGCATTTTACTAAAATCAACAGTCCGGGCATCAATACGCGGTGGCGTGCCGGTTTTTAAACGATCTACTCTAAATGGTAATTCACGTAAGCGATCAGCTAAGGCAATTGAAGGCGGATCGCCAGCTCGGCCACCTTTGAAATTTTCAAGGCCGATATGAATTTGACCGCCTAAGAATGTACCCACGGTTAGTACCACGCTAGGTGCACTAAAACGTAAACCCATTTGTGTCACCACACCGGTTACACGATCATTTTCAACGATTAGATCATCACATGATTGCTGAAAAATCTTTAAGTTTTCTTGGTTTTGAAGTGTGTTTTGAATAGCCGCTTTGTACAAGGCACGATCCGCTTGTGCACGCGTTGCTCGTACAGCAGGGCCTTTAGAAGAATTAAGCGTGCGGAATTGGATCCCGCCTTTGTCAATAGCTTGAGCCATTGCGCCACCTAGGGCATCAATTTCTTTAACCAAATGGCCTTTGCCAATGCCACCAATTGCTGGGTTACAAGACATTTGACCAAGGGTATCCATATTGTGAGTCAGCAGCAGGGTATTCATCCCCATACGGGCAGCTGCCAATGCGGCTTCAGTGCCTGCATGTCCACCACCTACTACGATAACGTCAAAATTTTCGTGAAAAATCATTAATGGGATCCTACTTAAATCAAACCAGTAAACTTCAAAAGGGAGCGTATTCTACCTAGAAATTAGCAGAAGATAAATGATTAAACAGTGCTCAAGATCTAAGTAAGTGATCTCTAATAATATAAAGGATCTTTTAAAGAGATCTTTTAATACTATTACTACTACTGATCGGGTTTTCTGTTGATAAGCTTTAGATCATGATTAAAAACATATAATTAGATCGGATCTAAAGGTGTTAGTATGATCGGATCTTCAGGCAAATAAGCTCTGATCAAAACAGGCTGTTATACACAGGCCGATCAAGTCTCGATCTTATCCCATGGATAAGCATGGCTAAAAAAGCAGTTTAATCAGTGTTTATCCACAAAACTTATTAAATTATTAGCAAATTGTGGGTAACTTTATTTATAACTTTTCGCTTGATCTTTCTATTTTAAACCTGTCTGTGCTATCCATGAGTCTAACCAAGCTAAGGCCGTATCTTCGGGCAGTGCTTCATCAAGAATATTAAGCTCTAAACGTTGTGCTACTTTTACAGCGCCTTTTTGGCTTAAAAGAGTATCTACATTACGCCCTGCAAGGTTATAAGTGTCGTAACTAGTATCGCCAAGTGCAATAACCGAATACTTTAAATGTGAAAGATCATCCACTTGAGATACTTGTTCGATAAAACCAATCAGGTTGTCAGGGTAATCACCCGCACCGTAGGTTGATGTACAAACTAACCAAATAGTATTTTGTTGATCTATTTCATTAAATTCAGGTTGATCATGGAGTTGGCTATTAATCCCTTGGTTGTTAAGTGCATCATTTAACTGCTCTGCAACGTACTCGGCGGATCCCATTTGACTACCAACGATAATATTTACTGAACTCATGAATATGGCTGATCACTATTAGTTTTAATTGCTGCCTATGATAGCTCAGTGAGTATAACAGTAAAGTTAAGAGTGCTATTTTGTATAACTATTTTTGTGGTAATTTAAGCCGTCGCGCTAACTAGTGCTTTAACTTGTTGATTATTAATGAATTAACAAAATATATTTAAATGTAATCTTCTGATCAAGTTGTTGATAAGGTTGGGGAAAGCTCTGCTTAACTAAAAACCAATATGATTAATAATTTGCTAAGTTATTGATTTTATATTGAGTGTTAACCACCAGCTAGTACAAATTTATAGATAAAGGCGTGTTGATCTTAGTGTGGATACAAAGCATGTTGATAACTTAAAATTGGGATCGAAAATAATTTTAAAAAATGATCTATTTATGCAGATCAGACTAAAAATCCATTTTTATTTTCTAAAAATCGCTATTTAGCTTATTTAACACAGCATATTTTTACTTTTTATCGCTTTTAACTCAGTTTTTAAGGCAATAAAACCCCAATTGTGGATAACTGATCTGCAAAAAATAATTTTCATCAATTTAAACTAAGAAATTAACTATATTTTGCTGGTGGAGTGGGCGATCAAGCTTACTTTTTAGGTACGTTTTATTTTTATGGTTTGATAATTACCTATGGCCAAGCTTGGAAAGCTAATGTAATAGGTTCTCTTTTAGGGCGAAATAAGCTTAATTTTTTACTATTAATGTAGGTAGTTTATCTGTTGTTTGGTGTGATTATAGGTTTAGCTCATCTGCCTTAAACACATTTTAAACATGAATGGAGGCTAATATTGGTGCAATTTAGCTGTATTTTTTAGTCTGTTTGGTTTTTAAAGTGAGTTATTAAAATACATTTTGGCGAGTCGATATTAAAAATAGTAGGGCATTAAAAAGGGCACCTAGGTGCCCTTAATGATTAAATTATTAGTTCAATTATTTACCGATACAGAACGAGCTGAAAATTTTGCCAAGCAAATCATCAGAAGTAAATTCACCAGTTATTTCGTTAAGATACTGTTGTGTTAAACGCAGTTCTTCCGCGAGGATTTCACCGGCTACATGCATCTCTAATTGTGTTTTACCTGTATCTAAATGATACGCAGCATGTTCTAGTGCATCTAAGTGACGACGGCGTGCCATAAAACCACCTTCTGTAGCACCATCAAAACCAATGCAAGCTTTTAAGTGAGTACGAACTAACTCTATACCATCAGCATTTTTAGCGCTTAAACTAATGACAGGATATTGTTGTTTTTGATCTATGCCGACTACATCACCTGATAAATCGGCTTTATTTCTGATCACAGTCACGCCCATACCTTGGGGTAACTTAGCCATAAATTCAGGCCAAATAGCATGTGGATCGGTATCAGTGGTGTCGGTGCCATCAAGCATAAATAGCACCCGATCAGCTTGGTTTATTTCATCCCAGGCACGTTCAATGCCTATTTGCTCTACCTTATCTGGGCTTTCTCGTAAGCCTGCGGTGTCGATTATATGTAGTGGCATACCATCTATATGTATATGCTCACGTAATACGTCACGTGTGGTGCCGGCTATTTCAGTTACGATAGCCGCTTCTCGCCCTGCTAATGCATTAAGTAAGCTTGATTTACCTGCATTAGGACGACCTGCAATAACGACGCGCATACCTTCGCGCATTATGCTGCCTTGTTTGGCTTGATTGGTCACGGCATTAAGCTGCTCAATGATGGCATTTAAATCACCACCCACTTTTCCGTCTGATAAAAAATCGATTTCTTCGTCAGGGAAATCAATAGCCGCTTCTACATACATACGCAAGTGAATAACTTTTTCAACTAAGGTTTCTATGTGCTTAGAGAATTGCCCTTGAAGTGATTGTAAAGCGCTTTTAGCGGCTTGCTCGCTAGTTGCATTAATTAAGTCGGCGATTGCTTCTGCTTGAGTTAAATCAAGCTTGTCGTTCATAAACGCACGCTCAGAGAATTCACCAGGCTTTGCTAAACGTACACCGTCTATTTTACTAATTTCTTTAAGTAGCATATCAAGCACAACAGGGCCGCCATGGCCTTGAAGTTCGAGTACATCTTCACCGGTAAATGAGTGTGGGCCGGCAAAGTAAATCGCAATACCTTGGTCAAGTTGCTGACCTGCAAGGGTGTTAAATGGCACATAGTCGGCATAGCGAACTTTAGGGACTTTGCCTATTATTTTTTCAGCAACCTGTTTGGCTAGGTTTCCTGAAACGCGAATAATACCAACACCGCCTCGGCCTGGGGCAGTGGCTTGTGCTGCAATTGTATCGTGATTGATCATGCGGTTTATTTGCCAACTTAAATAACGTAATGGCGGTATTGTAACCTATCAAATAGGCACTCGCGAATGCTGTTATAAAAAATAGGCAATAAAAAAGGCGACCTAAGTCGCCTTTATATAAGTAGGGAGGATTAATCGCCCCTTACTTTAATACCTTTCTTTTCCATGCCACGGTAGATGATTAACATCTGGACAATAGAGATAAGGTTAGACACTAACCAGTAAAGTACTAAACCAGATGGGAACCATAAGAAGAACACAGAGAAGATAACCGGCATAAAGGTCATCATTTTTTGCTGCATTGGATCGGTAACCGTCATAGGTTGTAGTTTTTGCGTTATGAACATACTCGCACCAAATAAAATTGGTAATACGTAGTATGGGTCTTTCGCAGAAAGGTCAGTTAACCAAAGTACAAATTCAGCATGACGTAGTTCTGTTGATTCTAAGAATACATAGAACAAGGCTAAGAAGATTGGCATTTGCAGTAAAATAGGGAAACAGCCACCCATAGGGTTCACTTTTTCTTTACGGTACATTTCCATAGTCGCTTGGCCGAATTTTTGACGATCATCGCCATACTTTTCTTTTAGCGCCTTCATCTTAGGCTGTAACGCACGCATTTTAGCCATTGAGGTGTACTGTGCTTTAGTCAGTGGATACATTAATGTTTTAACGATAATAGTGATGGCAATAATTGCTACACCCCAGTTACCTAAAATACTGTGTAACCATTTAAGTAGCACAAATAACGGCTGCGAAATGAAAAACAACCAACCATAATCAACTGTTAAGTCTAGGTCTGGATGAATGGCTTCAAGTTTATCTGACTCTTTAGGGCCCATGTAATAAGTTGCAGTAAGTACTTGCTCACTACCAGCTTGAACATTTACCGCTTCGTCTTTAACACCAATAATAGCCGCATTACTTTTAGTAATTAAACTATAAAGAGTATTAGTTTGATCTTGCATTGGTACCCAAGCACTTACAAAGTAATGCTGAATAAAGGCAACATAACCACCTTGAGTATTAATACTGAGGTTTTTATCAGCCATGTCTGAAAAACTGTACTTTTCATATTTCTCTTCGCTAGAGCCATAAGCAGCACCAAGATAGTTCTGGTCAACTAAGCTACCTTTTTCTTGCACAGTACGTTTAATTTGCGTGTAAAGCTGTACTTGAATTGGCTCAGCAGTGGTGTTGTTTACAGTGTACTCAAGAGCAACGTCGTATTGGCCTTTTTTGAATACATAGGTTTTAGTAAAGGTAACACCTTTGCTATCAGTAAACGTTAAAGGAACACGCAGTTCATCACCATTCATTGTATAGCTTTTTTGCTGTGTACTATAAACAGGGCGGCCATTTGCAGATGCATCTGGGCCATTTAAACCAATTAAACCACTTTGAGAGAAGTATTGATTGCCATCAAACTCACCCAAAAGCATAAAGGGTGTTTCTTCACCTTTTACTTCTTCGTATTGCAGTAGGTCTGATTCAACAATATCACCACCGCGGGTATCTATTTTTACAGTGAATACGTCAGTTGTGATATCGATTACTGAACGTTTTGCACTGATTGCTGCAGTTGGTAAATCACCGTCTGTTGACGAAGGTACATAATCATCAGAATCAGGTGAGTTAGATTGTAGTGTTTGTGTGTTGGCACTAGGATCGGCTTTTGGTGTGTTGTAGTCATTATTCCACTCTTGAAATAATAAAAACGACACTAGCATTAGGCCGATGAATAAAAACGTGCGTTGCGATTCCATAACAGCTCTTATTTCTCGTGTTGGTGGTTAATACGGGTTAATTTTTCAGGTACGGGGTCGTCTCCGCCTGAATGTAAAGGATGGCATTTTAATATGCGTTTAACTGCTAACCAACTCCCTTTTACCGATCCATGCAAATTAATTGCTTGAATAGCGTAACTAGAGCATGTTGGATTAAAACGACAATGCGGACCTAATAGCGGGCTAATCCACTTTTGATAACCGCGGATAAATAAAACTAAACAACGTGTTGGTAAAGCAGCAAGTGGTTTAAGTAACCTCATGTTGTACATGCCCCTACGTTATGTTTAGTGAATAGATACCATGTATTTAAAGACTCACTATGAGATTTTAAACGCATGATTAAAAGGTGAGCTAAAGATACCTTAATTAACCCTGTAATTCTATTGCTATTGGGTTTGTTTAGTCGATTTAGCTGATTTGTTTGGGCGTTTTTTAAATGGTGGCGGTTTAGGGGCACCAGGTTTGCAGCGTTCATTAATCTTACGCCACAGCTTTGTAAGTTGTTTGGTTAATTCTTCATTAGACTGTTCATCAATGCCACTTTTAACCATCAACACAATATCAATATTATCGAGCGTGTGTTGGTTTAAACGAAAACTTTCGCGAGCAAGACGTTTAATACGGTTTCGTTGACATGCCTTTTTTACACGTTTTTTAGCAACAGTAAGGCCTAACCTAGGTTTAGACTGGTCACTTGGTTTTGCTAATAAGGTAAAGAAAGGAGTTGCAGCCCGAGCGGGTTCGTTAAATATGCGAGAGTAATGCGAGGGAGTTAACAGACGTAACTCCCTGCCAAAGCTAAAGTCTTCCACTTATAAATTAAGCAGAAAGAACTTTGCGGCCTTTAGCACGGCGACGAGCTAATACTTTACGGCCATTTACAGTTGCCATACGAGCACGGAAACCGTGTGTACGTTTGCGTTTTAAAACGCTAGGTTGAAAAGTTCTTTTCATAACAATCTCATCCGATCGGTTAAAGTTAAAACATCCTATGCAGGTCGCGATCCTGGCACAGGTGCCATTGCGAGCGCGAGATATTATAGATGAAGTGACGAAAAGTCAATCATAATAGAGTGCGTAAAGCATGTTTATTTATGATCAATTTTCATGATCCGATAGGATCATCATAAATAAGAAGTTTTCCACAGCCCCTGTATAAAAAGTGAATAAAAGCATGGGAAAAGTAAATTAGATCGTAAATTGTGGTCGCGATCTGCTGCCAGTTTTGTTATGATCTCTAATCAAGCTTTAAAATAAAAAGCTATTTAAATCAGTCTGTTATTATATTTATACATCGATATCAACAATTTTACAAAAATCAATCTTTTACTTGTGGATAAAGTGCATTCATAATAGTCGGTCTTGGGCTGCTTATTGAGCCATTTAAACGCAATACAGGTGTGATTTTTGAATCATTATTGATGTGCGGAAATAAAAATTATATCTCTGGGAGTTTTACTGTGTATCTGTCGGTTTGGCAAAGTTGTTTATATGTATTGCAAGATGAATTGCCTTCGCAGCAATTCAGTATGTGGGTCAGACCACTTCAAGCAGAAAGTACCGAAGATACCTTGACGATTTATGCGCCTAATCGTTTCGTACTTGATTGGGTGAGAGAGAAGTACTTAAATAGAATAAATGAATTATTGGTAGAAATTTGTGGTGTAGAAGCACCCGAGTTACGCTTTGATGTAGGTAGCAAGCCGCTATTAAATGCACAAGCTGCACCAGTGGTTGAAACACAATCAGCGCCAAGCACGCAATCAACGGCAAAACAACAACCTCGAGAACAAAAACCGGTTGTAGAACCAGCTCCTAAATCTGGTTATAAATCAAACATTAAAGAAAACTATACCTTTGATAGCTTTGTTGAGGGTAAATCTAACCAATTAGCAAAAGCGGCTGCCACTCAGGTAGCAGACAACCCTGGCTCTGCATTTAACCCTGTATTTATTTACGGTGGTACAGGCTTAGGTAAGACGCATTTATTACATGCGGTAGGCAACGGTATTATGGCCAATAAGCCCGATGCTAAAATTGTTTACATGCATTCAGAACGTTTCGTTCAAGACATGGTTAAAGCACTGCAAAATAATGCGATTGAAGAGTTTAAGCGTTATTACCGTAGTGTTGATGCATTAATGATTGATGACATTCAATTTTTTGCTAATAAAGAACGTTCTCAAGAAGAATTCTTTCATACCTTTAATGCATTATTAGAAGGTAACCAACAAATTATTTTAACCTCTGACCGTTACCCTAAAGAGATTGAGGGGGTTGAAGATCGTCTTAAATCTCGTTTTGGTTGGGGATTAACCATCGCGATTGAGCCGCCAGAGCTTGAAACACGCGTTGCTATTTTGATGAAAAAAGCCCAGCAAAGTAAAATTAACTTACCGCATGAAGTGGCATTTTTTATTGCGAAAAAATTACGCTCAAACGTACGTGAGCTTGAAGGTGCATTAAACCGTGTAATTGCTAACGCAAACTTTACCGGCCGCCCAATTTCTATCGACTTTGTAAAAGAAGCACTGCGTGATTTATTAGCGCTGCAAGACAAACTAGTCACCATAGACAACATTCAACGTACGGTTGCAGAATACTATAGAATACGTGTATCTGATTTACTGTCTAAGCGCCGTAGCCGCTCTATAGCAAGGCCTCGCCAAGTTGCTATGGCATTATCTAAAGAACTCACTAATCACAGTTTACCTGAGATTGGGGATGCTTTTGGTGGGCGTGACCATACAACAGTACTGCACGCGTGTCGCAAAGTTAAATCATTACGTGACGAAAGCCACGAGATTAAAGAAGATTACCAAAACTTAATAAGAACATTGTCATCTTAGGGCTGACTTTATTATGCAAATAACAATATCAAGAGAACAATTTTTAAAACCATTGGTACAAGTATCGGGTGCCATTGAGCGTAAGCATACGTTACCTATTTTATCTAACGTATTGCTCGTGGTAGAAAATGGCCAGCTTTCAATGACAGGGACCGACCTTGAAATTGAATTAGTGGCGAGTGTATTTGTGGGTGACGATGTTGCCGATACTAAACTTACATTGCCGGCTAAAAAATTACTCGATATTTGTAAAAGTTTACCGGATGGCTCTGATCTTACTTTAAGCTTGCAAGACCATCAGCTACTTTTAACCAGTGGTAAAAGTCGTTTTTCATTGACCACTTTAGCTGCTGAAGATTTTCCTAATTTAGAGCAGTGGGATGGTGAGGTTGAGTTTCAACTAACGCGTTTAGAGTTGCGTAAATTACTTGAAAGCACACACTTTTCAATGGCAAACCAAGATGTGCGTTATTACTTAAACGGCATGTCGTTTGAAGTTGATAACAGCGATATAAAAACAGTTGCCACTGATGGGCACCGTTTAGCTATTGCACAAAAACAACTAGGTCAGTCGTTAAATACACAGCGCCAATTAATTATACCGCGCAAAGGCGTGCAAGAAATTATGCGTCTAATGGTTGCTGATCAAGAGCTGGTAACTATTCAGTTTGGTGCCAACCACATTCGTATTATTGATATTGAATTTACCTTTACGAGTAAATTAGTTGATGGTCGATTCCCTGATTACCGTCGTGTTTTGCCGCGCGGTGGCGATAAGGTAATTACCGCGAATCGTGAATGGCTTCGTAATGCGTTTCAGCGTGTGTCGATTTTATCGAACGAAAAGTTTCGTGGTGTACGCTTAAATTTATCAAACGGTTTATTAAAAATTACAGCCAACAACCCAGAGCAAGAGCAAGCTGAAGAAGTGGTTGAAGTAATGTACGAGGGTGATGACCTAGAAATAGGCTTTAATGTCTCTTATGTATTAGATGTATTAAATACATTAAAAACCGAAGATGTATTATTTACCCTTGCCGATTCAAACAGTAGTGCACTTATAGAAGGTGCGGGTGATGAAGAAGCTATGTACGTTGTTATGCCAATGCGTTTATAAGATCATAAATACATAATGAGCTTAAGTCATTTGAGCCTCAAATATTTTCGTAATATTGAGGCACTGACGCTAGAACCAGTTAATGGCGTTAATATAATTTATGGTGAAAACGGCAGCGGAAAAACCAGCCTTTTAGAGGCTATTTATTACCTTTCTCACGGCAAATCTTTCCGAACCTCTAAACATAAAAGCATCATCGCTCATCAACAAGATCAGTTTGTTATTCATGGCCGAAAAGCGTTACACGATTTATCTATTCCAATAGGGATAAGTAAAACCCAAACGGGTGAAACCAATTTAAAAATACAGGGTAAGGCGAGTCGAAAAGTATCTGAACTTGCTCAACTTATGCCTGTGCAAGTTATCACACCAGAAAGCTATTCATTATTTTTTGGTGGCCCTAAAGAGCGCAGAAAGTTTTTAGACTTAGGTTTGTTCCACGTGGAACATGAGTTTTTTTTCTTGTGGCAATCGTTTAATAAAGTGCTAAAACAGCGCAATGCATTGTTGAAATCTAAGCCTAAGAATTATTTTGACCAAATCAAGTTTTGGGATAAAGAATTTGTTAGACTGGCTGAACAAATAAATAAATTAAGAATCGCGTATATAACTAGGTTTAAGCAGCAGTTTTTTGATAAAATGTGTGCAGAATTAACGCTAATACGCGATCTAGAAATTAGCTTTAATGCAGGCTGGAAAGAGGCCGAATCTCTTTCTGATGCGTTAGAGCAAAGCTTTGAGCGAGATGCTCGCCAAGGCTTTACTAGTAAAGGCCCTCATAAGGCTGATTTTAGTTTTAGTGTCGCTGGCAGCAGTGTTGAGAATGTATTCTCACGCGGGCAGTTAAAGCTATTGTTGTATGCGTTAAAAGTAACGCAAAATAGTTTGATTGAGTCAGAGACAGATAAGCAATCTATATTGCTAATAGATGATTTACCTTCAGAGCTAAGCGAAGATACAAAAGAGAAAGTGGGTCAGTTATTGACACATTGCAGTTCTCAAATATTTATTTCTTCAATTTTATCTGAAAGTATTTCTGCTGTGGTGGAACCCATGAAACGAGAACTAAAAATGTTCCACGTGAAACATGGCAACCTAATAACAAGATAAGTGGGATTAACCATGTCTGAGAATTATGATTCGTCGAGTATTAAAGTACTTAAAGGATTAGATGCAGTAAGAAAGCGTCCTGGTATGTATATAGGGGACACCGATGATGGTACGGGCTTACACCACATGGTGTTTGAGGTCGTTGATAACTCTATCGATGAGGCCTTAGCAGGTCACTGTGATGATATATTTGTCACAATTCACTTAGACGGTTCGGTATCTGTAAGAGATAACGGCCGTGGTATTCCTACTTCTATACATGAAGAAGAAGGTGTATCTGCAGCTGAAGTTATTATGACGGTATTACATGCTGGTGGTAAGTTTGATGATAACTCTTATAAAGTATCAGGTGGCTTACACGGTGTTGGTGTATCGGTAGTAAATGCATTATCAGAAAAGTTAAAACTAACTATTCGTCGTGAAGGTAAACTTTACGAGCAGTTTTACACTATGGGTGTTCCAGATGCACCACTTGCAGCTATTGGTGATTCTGAAACAACCGGTACTGAGTTACGTTTTTGGCCAAGTGCAGAAACGTTTACTAACCTAGATTTCCATTACGATATTTTAGCTAAGCGTTTACGCGAGTTATCGTTTTTGAACTCAGGTGTAAGCATCATTTTAAATGATGAGCGCGAAGAAAATAAGAGTGACCATTTTAAATACGAAGGTGGTATTAGAGCGTTCGTTGAATACTTAAACCGTAATAAAACGCCTGTACACAAAGGGGTATTCCACTTTACTCACGAACGTGAAGAAGACGGTATTAGTGTAGAAGTATCAATGCAGTGGAATGATGCGTTCCAAGAAAACATTTACTGTTTTACTAATAACATTCCACAACGTGATGGTGGTACTCACTTAGCTGGTTTTAGATCTGCGCTAACACGTACGCTTAATAACTACATGGAAAAAGAAGGCTTTAACAAAAAAGCTAAAACAACCAGTAACGCAACGGGCGATGATGCTCGTGAAGGCTTAACGGCTGTTGTTAGTGTTAAAGTACCTGATCCTAAATTCTCATCACAGACAAAAGACAAGCTAGTATCTAGTGAAGTTAAGTCTGCGGTTGAGCAAGCAATGGCTGAAAAATTCACTGAGTTTTTATTAGAAAACCCAATGGATGCAAAAATTGTTGTCGGCAAAATTATTGATGCAGCACGCGCGCGTGAAGCAGCCCGTAAAGCACGTGAAATGACCCGCCGTAAAGGTGCTATGGATTTAGCTGGTTTACCGGGTAAACTAGCGGATTGCCAAGAAAAAGATCCAGCCCAATCTGAACTATACATAGTGGAGGGTGACTCAGCTGGCGGTTCAGCCAAGCAGGGTCGTAACCGTAAGAATCAAGCGATTCTTCCGCTTAAAGGTAAAATCTTAAACGTAGAAAAAGCACGTTTTGATAAAATGTTATCTTCGCAAGAAGTGGCAACGCTAATTACTGCATTAGGTTGTGGTATTGGCCGTGACGAGTATGACCCTGAAAAATTACGTTATCATCGCATCATTATCATGACCGATGCCGACGTGGATGGTTCTCACATTCGTACTTTGCTACTAACATTTTTCTACCGTCAAATGCCGGAAATTGTTGAACGTGGTTACATTTATATTGCTCAGCCTCCACTTTATAAAGTGAAAAAAGGTAAGCAAGAGCGTTATATTAAAGATGATCCAGCATTAGTTGATTACCTTACATCTTTAGCGCTAAGCAATGCAGCACTCTACACTAGTGATAGTGCTGAAGCAGTTGATGGTGAAGCATTAGAGTCAATTGTTCACGATTATCAAAACACGGTTAAAGTTATCGAGCGCTTAAAGCGTAAGTATCCGAACACAGTTATGAACCGTTTGATTTACCAAAGTGAGCTGAAAAAAGAACACCTTTCAGACGAAGCTAAGGTAGTTGCTTGGACTAAAGAGCTGGTTGATGACTTAATTGAACGTGATGAAGATGCAACTATTTTCAATGCGGGAACTGAGCACGATACAGAGCGTAACTTGTATTATCCAGTTGTGAATATTCGTCAGCATGGTGTGGATAAAGCACACGTACTTCATTATGACTTTATTACATCAAGAGACTACCAACGTATTGCTGTAACTGGTAAAAACATTGCTAATATCATCACTGAGGGTGCATATATCCAACGTGGTGAGAAAACAAAACCTGTTGATAACTTTGTGGATGCATTGGAATGGTTGATCGCAGAGTCTAAGCGTGGGATCTACATTCAACGCTACAAAGGACTAGGTGAAATGAACCCAAGTCAGCTTTGGGAAACCACCATGGATCCTAGCGCACGCCGTATGTTGCAAGTAACAATTGAAGATGCTGTTGCAGCGGATCAATTATTTGCCACATTAATGGGCGATCAAGTTGAGCCGCGTCGTGAGTTTATTGAAACGAACGCACTGCGTGTGGTTAACTTAGACGTATAAAACATTATCGTAATCACAAAAAAGGAGCCTTAGGCTCCTTTTTTATTTTTTCAAACGCACAAACTGCTTAAAACCTGAGTGTGCACAAGGTATACTGAGGGTAATTTTCACGCTACTTCTCAGATAGTAAAAAGCCAAAATATGCAAAAATATGACGTTAAAACCTTTCAAGGTTTGATCCTGGCTTTACAGGATTATTGGGCACAGCAAGGCTGTGTCATTATTCAACCACTTGACATGGAAGTGGGCGCAGGGACATTTCACCCGCAAACATTTTTAAAATCAATTGGCCCAGAGCCAATGTCGAGCGCATACGTTCAACCGTGTCGTCGTCCTACCGATGGTCGTTACGGTGAAAACCCAAACCGCTTACAACATTACTACCAATTCCAAGTTGTGTTAAAACCATCACCAGACAATATTCAAGAGCTTTACTTAGGTTCTTTAGCTGCTGTAGGTATTGATACCTTAACTGACGAAGTTCGCTTTGTAGAAGATAACTGGGAATCACCTACATTAGGTGCGTGGGGCCTAGGTTGGGAAATTTGGTTAAATGGTATGGAAGTAACGCAGTTTACTTACTTCCAGCAGGTGGGCGGTTTAGAATGCTCACCGGTAACGGGTGAGATTACTTACGGCCTAGAGCGTTTAGCAATGTACATTCAAGGCGTAGATAGCATTTACGACCTAGTATGGGCAGACGGTCCATTTGGGCGCGTAACTTACGGTGATGTGTTCCATCAAAATGAAGTTGAGCAATCAACCTATAACTTTGAACATGCAAACGTAGCCGACTTATTTGAACAGTTTGATAAATGTGAAGCTGAGAGCCAAAAGCTAATTGAAGCAAGCCTACCATTACCAGCCTACGAGCAAGTAATGAAAGCATCGCACGCATTTAACTTATTAGACGCACGTCATGCTATTTCAGTAACTGAGCGTCAACGTTATATTTTACGCGTTCGTGCGTTATCAAAAGCGTGTGCACAAAGTTATTACGATGCACGTGAAGCACTTGGTTTCCCGCTGTGTAAGGATAAGTAAGCATGTCAGCAGAAAATTTATTAGTAGAAATTGGCACCGAAGAGTTGCCACCAAAAGCACTTCGTAAATTAGCCGAAGCCTTTGCTGCAAACTTAACAGCAGAATTAGAAAGTCTAGAACTAGGTCACCAAGGTGTGAACTGGTATGCATCGCCACGTCGTTTAGGTTTACAAGTAAAAGCACTTGAAGCTAAACAACAGGACAAAGAAGTTGAAAAACGTGGCCCTGCAACTAAAGCCGCTTTTGATGCTGAGGGTAACCCAACTAAAGCAGCCATGGGTTGGGCTCGTGGTTGTGGTATTGAAGTAAAAGATGCGCAAACACTAGAAACAGATAAGGGCGCATGGTTATTGCACATAGCTAAAGTAGCAGGGCAAGAAACCAAAACGTTAATGACCGACGCTATAAGCAAAGCGCTAGCTAAACTACCTATCCCTAAACCAATGCGTTGGGGTGCGAATAAAACACAATTTATTCGTCCTGTGCATACGGTAACTATTTTATTCGGTAGTGAACTGGTTGAGGGTGAAATTCTTGGTAAGCAAGTGAGTAATCAATTGCAAGGCCATCGTTTTCATCACCCTGAAAAAATTAGCATTGATCATGCTGATGATGTGTTTGATGTACTTAAATCAGCTTACGTTGTTGCTGACTACGAACAGCGTAAAGCACAGATTCGCGCGCAAATAGAAGATGCAGCCAAAGCAGTTAATGCCGTTGTTGCTATGGATGAAGACTTACTTGAAGAAGTTACTTCATTGGTAGAATGGCCAGTAACGCTAACAGCCACATTTGAAGAAGCATTTTTAGATGTACCTGCTGAAGCGCTTATTTACACCATGAAAGACGATCAGAAATACTTTCCGTTATTAGATCAAGACGGCAAACTTTTAAATAAGTTTTTGTTTGTCTCTAACATCGAAAGTAAAGATCCTAGTGTAGTTATTTCTGGTAACGAAAAAGTAGTGCGCCCGCGTTTAGCTGATGCACAGTTCTTCTTTGAAACAGATAAAAAGAAAACATTAGAAAGCCGTTTAGAGTCTCTTGATAGCGTATTGTTCCAAAAACAACTTGGTACGCTTAAAGACAAGTCACAGCGTATTAGTGAACTAGCTGGTTACATTGCCGAGCAACTTGGTGCCGACAAAGAGCTAGCAGCGCGTGCAGGCTTATTAAGTAAAACAGACTTAATGACCGAAATGGTAATGGAATTTACCGACGTACAAGGTGTAATGGGAATGCATTACGCGCGTCACGATGGTGAAGCAGAAGAAGTTGCAGTGGCACAAAACGAACAATACATGCCACGTTTTGCCGGTGATAACTTACCAACTAATTTGATCAGCTGTGCAGTCGCCATTGCCGATAAGTTTGATACGCTGGTGGGTATTTTTGGTATAGGCCAAGCACCAAAAGGTGATAAAGACCCATTTGCACTTCGTCGTGCTGCTATTGGTGCATTACGTATCATGGTAGAAAAACAGCTACCGCTTGATATTTTAGACCTGGTTGCTAAATCACAAACTCTGTTTGGTGAAAAGCTAACTAACCTAAATGTATCAACAGATGTGTTTGACTTTATGCTAGGGCGTTTCCGTGCTTGGTATCAAGATGAAGGTATTGAAGTAGATGTGATTCAAGCCGTACTGGCGCGTCGTCCAACCAAGCCTGTTGATTTTGATCGCCGAGTTAAAGCCGTAAGTCATTTCCGTACATTAGACGCCGCAGAATCGCTTGCAGCGGCTAATAAGCGTGTAAGTAATATTCTGGCTAAAAATAACATTACAACGCAAGGTGATGTTGATCAGAGCTTATTAAGTGATGATGCTGAAAAAGTGCTTGCTTCGCAAGTTGCAAAATTTGCCACTGATTTAGCACCACTGTACAGCGATGGAAACTACCAAGAGGCATTGAGCCAATTAGCAGGCATTCGTGAGAGTGTTGATAACTTTTTTGACAATGTCATGGTAATGGCTGACGATGAAGCAGTTAAGCAAAACCGTCTTGCGCTTTTAAGCCAGCTTAGCGGGTTATTTTTAGAAATTGCAGATATTTCTGTGTTACAAAAATAACAGCTTATAGCTATTTAAAAAGCCAGCATTATGCTGGCTTTTTAGTATTCACTGTATGCAAAGGATACAAATGATGATCTCTATAAAACGAATTTTAACGTTAGCAATGGCTGGTTTACTTACGGCCTGTACCAGCCAAATTTCGATTAACGACGTGTTGCCGCAGCAAGAATTGGATCGCAGTATTTATTTAAGAGGGGATTTCACATTATGGGATGCAGAACCTCAATATCAATTTAAACAAGTCGGCCCTTCGCTTTACCAAGCCCAAGTTAAATTTTCGACCCCAGGTAAAGTGTACGAGTTTAAAATAGCCGATGCAGATTTTAGTGAAGGTTTTAACTGTGGCTACAGCGATTCACAGCCATCAGGACAAAGCCTAACACTTGGCCAATCAACGCGCGCCGATTGTAATACCATTTATAATTACTTTAGCTACACACCCGCAATCAAAGGGTCGTACATAGTCAGCATTGATTTTAGTGACTACGATAAGCCGCAAGTAACGATAACTAAGAAGTAAGAGCAGTAAGCTATAAGCAGTCAGTCGTTAGCTTAAATATAAAATAAAAAACCGTGCTTGATTTAACAAACACGGTTTTTTAATTTTTAGCTGATAGCTGATTACAACCCTTTCTTCACCACATATCTATACGGTGATTCTTCAACTTCTTTAGCCACTAGCGTGTGATCCATAAAGGTACAAAAGCTGGGGATGTCGCGGGTGGTTGAAGGGTCGTCGGCAATAATAAGCAGTGTTTCACCATCGCTCATTTTACGAATCGCAGCGCGTACCATCATCACCGGCTCTGGGCAACGAAGGCCGATGGCATCTAATTGGTGATCGGGGTTATCAAAGCTCATAAAAATTACCTGTAAAAATAGTCGCGGCTTGGTTAGGTCGGGTAGTTTAGCGTAAATAAAGCTGTTGGTTAACTATTTTACGTATAACAAAACAGCTCAACTTATTAATAGATAATCTGAAATAAGTTTAATGCACCCGATCACATTATTCATTTTAAACCTGCAAAAGCTGGTGGCATAAAAAAGGCGAACTAACTTGCGCTAGTTCGCCTTTTAATCACCAAGATGGTTTTACATGTTAAAAACTAATTAGTCTTGAACACGTTCAAATACAGTGGCAATGCCTTGGCCTAAACCAATACACATAGTTGCCAAACCGTATTTTGCGTTTTTGTCTTCCATTAAGTGAATAAGCGAGGTGCTAATACGTGAACCCGAACAACCCAGAGGGTGACCAAGTGCGATAGCGCCGCCGTTTAAATTCACTTTTTCGTCAACCACGTCTGCTAAACCTAGATCTTTAAGTACAGGCAGTGATTGTGCTGCGAATGCTTCGTTAAGCTCAGCTACGTCAATGTCATCAATGGTAATACCGGCTTGTGCTAATGCTTTTTTACTTGCAGGTACTGGACCGTAACCCATGATTGATGGATCGCAACCGGCAACAGCCATAGCACGAATACGTGCACGAATTGGTAAGCCCAATTCTTTTGCTTTCTCTTCGCTCATTACTAACATGGCTGATGCGCCGTCAGAAAGTGCAGAAGATGTGCCCGCAGTAACAGAGCCCGTAGCAGGGTTAAATACTGGACGCAGCTGCGATAAACCTTCAACTGTTGTCTCTGGACGAATTACTTCATCATCTTCAACAAGAATAAGTGAACCGTCAGCATCGTGACCTTCCATTGCTAAAATTTCGCGGCGGAAACGGCCTTCAACTGTTGCAGCATGTGCACGTTGATGCGAGCGGTAAGCAAATTCATCTTGTTGCTCACGGCTAATACCGTGAAGTGTTGCAAGGTACTCAGCGGTTAAACCCATAGAGCCAGATGCTTGTGCAATTGATGTAGCTAAGCCTGGGTGAAAGTCGTTACCGTGAGTCATAGGTACGTGACCCATGTGCTCAACACCACCAATTAGGTATGTGTCGCCAGCGCCAGTCATAATTGCGCGAGCAGCGTCATGCAATGCTTGCATTGATGAGCCACATAAACGGTTAACTGTGGTTGCTGGCACTGAATGTGGAATGCCCGCAAGTAGAGATGCGTTACGTGCAACGTTAAAGCCTTGCTCTAATGTTTGCTGTACACAGCCCCAATAAATATCGTCAATTGACGCAGGGTCAACTGCCGGATTACGTTCTAATAAGCCTTTCATTAAATGAGCGCTTAAGTCTTCCGCACGTTTGTGCTTGAATACGCCGCCCTTTGAGCGACCCATTGGTGTGCGGATACAATCTACAATTACTGGATTATTCATGATATTAACCTTCCACCTTATAGAAAACACGGCCTTCTTCAGCCCACTTGCGAGTTTGCTCTGATACTTGGTAAATCGCACCTAGGTGAGCGTATTTGTCAGCAGTTGCTACAAAGTTAGCTAAACCGGTTTGATCTAAGTAACGGAACGCGCCGCCTCTAAATGGAGGGAAACCAACACCGTATACAAGTGCCATATCAGCTTCTTGAGGAGAAGCAACAATGCCTTCTTGTAAACAAAGTAGTACTTCGTTGATCATTGGGACCATACAACGGTCAATGATTTCTTGTTTATCAAATTCTTTTGGTGCGTCTGTAATTGGTGCAAGTAGTTCAATCGCTGTTTGGTCATGTGACTTTTTAAGACGACCGCGACGATCTGTTTCGTACTTATAGAAACCTGCTTTGTTCTTTTGACCAAAACGTTTTTCGTTAGCAAAAACAGTCACTGGGTCTTTATCTGCACGTGCCATACGCTCAGGGAAACCGTCTGCCATTACGCCAGTACAATGATAAGCCGTATCAATACCTACAACATCAAGTAGGTAAGCCGGGCCCATTGGCCAGCCAAACACGTTTTCCATTACTTTATCTACTTTTGCAAAGTTAGCGCCTTCAACCACTAATTTGCTAAAGCCAGCAAAGTAAGGGAATAAAACGCGGTTTACAAAAAAGCCTGGGCAATCGTTAACAACAATCGGTGATTTACCTAGTTTAAGGGCGTAATCAACCACTGCATTAATCGTTTTATCTGAGGTTTTTGCACCACGGATAATTTCAACTAATGGCATTTTTGGTACTGGATTGAAAAAGTGCATACCACAGAAGTTTTCTGGCTTATCAAGCGCTTCTGCAAGTAGGTCGATACAAATAGTCGATGTATTTGACGTAAGGACCGTGCCTTCTGGCATATTCTTTTCAAGATCAGCAAGTACGGCTTGCTTCACTTTAGGGTTTTCTACTACGGCTTCAACAATAATGTTGGCGTTTTGTAGGTCTGCATCGTTAAGCGTTGGTTTGATTTTGCTAAGCGTTGCTAGCATTTTTTCCATCGGCATGTGGCCGCGCTTCACTTTTGCACCTAATAGTTTAGATGCTTCACCCATACCTAAATCTAGCGCATCCTGTTGGATGTCTTTCATTATGATTGGTGTGCCTTTATAAGCAGACTGGTATGCAATACCGCCACCCATAATACCTGCGCCTAATACTGCCGCTTGTTTAATTTCTACATCGCTGTGTTTAGCAAATTTACGTGCTTTACCTTTAATGTATTGGTCTGCTAAAAAGATACCCGTTTGAGCAGCAGCTTCACTAGTACGTGCTAGTTTTGCAAAGTTGGCATTTTCAATCGCCATTGCTTCGGCGCGTGAGCTGTTTGCTGCTGCTTTAATAGTGCGAACTGCCATAACTGGAGCAGGATAGTGGCCTTTGGTTTTACCCATTACCATACCTTCTGCCATTGCAAAGCTCATGCCTTGCTCAACACGGTTTAATTTAAGCGGTTGTAATTTTACAGCGCGTTTTGCTTGCCAATCTAGCTTGCCAGCAATCGCTAATTCTAGTGTTGCTAAACTTGACTCTTGTAGTTTGTTGGCACTAACTACCGCGTCAAATGCACCTACTTTAAGGGCGTCAGCAGCGCGATTTTCGTTACCTGTGGTGATCCACATCATCGCGTTATCGGCACCAATAATGCGCGGAAGGCGCACTGTACCGCCAAAACCAGGCATTATGCCTAATTTAACTTCTGGTAAGCCCATTTTTGCTGAGTCACTTGCAACACGATAATCGGTAGCGAGTGCCCACTCACAGCCGCCGCCAAGCGCCAAGCCGTTTACAACACTGAGTGTTGGGAATGGTAAGTCTTCAATTGCATCAAAAACGTCAGTTGCATCTTTGATCCACGTTACTAATTCTGCTTCAGGCTTAGTAAAAGTAGGTAAAAATTCGAAGATATCGGCACCAATAATAAAGTGGTCTTTATCACTGGTAAAAATCATGCCTTTAATATCAGTGTTAGCGGCTAATTCTTTTAATGCTGCCGCACAATCTGAAAGAGTTTGTTGAGATAATGTGTTTACAGAACCTGTAGCACAAAACTTAAACTCGGCGATGTTTTCCTTTACGAAGCTAACTTCAAAGGAATCGCTTTTATATAACATTATTATTCTCCCTAGTTGATGAACTAAGACTGGTACGATGAGTTCATATTCAGACCAGTGTGCTTGCTTTAAATTAAAAATGCAACGAAAAATTTATCTTGGTTACAAACGTCTGGTTAAAATATAGCTGGTTTGGTGCTAAGGTGGGTTTGAAAGTTTTCTTTATTCATTTTATTGCGCTGTCTTGGTGTTTATAGCTTGGGTTTTATCAAAGTAAATAAATAGAGTTACAGTGCCTGCGCTGTTTTCTATTTACCCTTAGCCACACCCTTGTCAGCCTTGAAGGTTACTATGCCCTAAAGGACATTATGAAAAAATATTTATTAAGCGTAGCGGCAGCGACTCTATTTTTATCTTTACCCTCTGCCAACGCAAATACTGAACTTGATGCATTTTTAGATGCAGAAAAACAAGCCCGTTATGGCGATTATAAAAGCTTTAAAGAAGCGGTAGACTCATTGTCTCACCCACTTAAGCCCTATGTAGAAAAAGCCTATTGGCAGCGCTACCCCAGTTTAAAACACCAAACAGAAATAGAAAACTTCCTCACTATTTATGAACACACGCCATTAGAGTGGCCAGTGCGCAAAGCATGGTTAAATTATTTAAAGCGCAGAAATAAAAAAGCAGCATTTATTAAAAACTACCGTGAAACCTCTGACACTGAGCTTAGTTGTACCCATCTTAGTTATCAGCTTGACTTAGGAGCGCCTAAAAAAGCAATACTCTCGCAGGTAACCGATATTTGGACGGTAGGCGAGTCACAACCTAGTGAATGTGACGGGCTTTTTAAGCGTTGGCGACAAAATGGTTATTTAACCCCTGATGTTGTGTGGCAGCGTGTTACTTTAGCGGCACAAGGGGGCTCTTATCGTTTATTGCCTTATTTAAAAACCTTATTGCCAGCCAAGGAGCGTTATTTAGCTGATTTATATTCCAAGGTAAGGCGCGATCCTAGTGCTGCTGCAGGCCTTTACCGCTATAAACGTAAAACAGCCAAAGAAGGGGAAATAGCGCTTTATGGTATTAAGCGTTTAATTTGGCGTGATAAAGAGCTGGCATTAAAGGCGTGGCAAAAAATTGAAGGCATGTTTGATTTTGCTGATGATGAAAAGGCGGATGTATATTATACCTTTGCGCTGTCGTTGGCGTCGAGCGGCCATAGCCAGGCGAGCTTTTATTTAAATAAAGTCCCTAAAGCGCGTCAAGATCGTAAATTAATGCAATGGCAACTAGCCAATATGCTTAAAACTCAAGATTGGGAAGGCATTGCGGCATTTTTTACCGGAAAAGAAAACCTTAGCTTAGGGCAACAGTATTGGCTTGCTTATAGTTATGACAAACGCGCAGATCATGAAAAAGCTAAGGCAATTTGGAGTAAGGTAGCCGCTAACCGTGATTATTACGGTTTTTTAGCCGCTGCTCGCTTAGGGTTACCGGTTGATTTAAATGAGCTACCAGTCAATGTAAATCAAGCCTTAGTAACAAAAGTCAGTAATGCACCAGGCTTTAAGCGTGCTAAGGCACTATATGAACTTGAGCGATTTACAGCGGCCAGACGTGAATGGAATTATTTAACCAACACTTCTGAAGATGATGAAAAGCTAGCAGCGTCAGTGCTTGCGGCAGAACTTGATTGGTTTGATAGTACAATATTTACCCTAGCAAAAATAAAAGCATGGGATTATGTTGATTTGCGTTTTCCATTTGCGTTTCAAGACATGTTTGAGCGCTACAGTAAGCGTAGCAAAATAGATTTAACTTGGAGTATCGCTATTGCGCGTCGAGAAAGCTCATTTGCACCCGATGCCCGTTCTCATGCAAATGCACGCGGGTTAATGCAGTTATTACCAAGCACCGCAAAATATATTAACAAAGGCGATGTATCTAACCATCGGTTGTATCAGCCAAAAACCAATATTCGACTTGGCACCCGTTATTTACAGTATTTAAAAAAGAAAAATCACGGTAATGAGGTATTGGCAACAGCATCCTATAACGCCGGGTATCATCGAATTAAGCGTTGGCTACCAGAGGAAGCGATGCCCGCAGAGCTATGGGTTGAGCTTATTCCATATAGAGAAACTCGAGACTACGTAAAAAACGTATTTGCGTATCGGCAGGTTTATCACACTCGCCTTGGCCGAGAGGGGAATTTACTCGCGCCACTATTAGAGATGACCATGGGCGGTTAGTAAAAATAAATCTACAACAGCAGAGGGATATTTACACGGTAACTATCCCTCTTTTTTGAGCGCTTTGTTTATAAGTGATAGACTCAGAGCAAGTTAAATTTAACAGATGGGTTTATTATGGAAAAATTAGCCGTATTATACGCCGAACATATTGCAACATTGCAGCAGCGTACACGTACTATTTGTGAGCAAGAAGGGTTAGAAGGATTAGTCATTCATTCAGGCCAAGCTAAGCGCCAATTTTTAGATGATATGTATTACCCGTTTAAAGTTAACCCCCATTTTAAAGCGTGGTTACCGGTTATTGATAATCCACATTGCTGGATTGTGGTAAATGGTAGCGATAAGCCAAAGCTTATTTTTTATCGTCCAATTGACTTTTGGCACAAGGTACCTGATGAACCAAGAGATTTTTGGGCAGAGTACTTCGATATTGAATTGCTACTAAAGCCTGATCAGGTTGAAAAGCTACTTCCTTACGATAAAGCTAAATTTGCCTACATTGGCGAATACCTAGAAGTGGCCCAAGCACTTGGTTTTAGCATTATGAATCCTGAGCCAGTACTTAACTATATTCATTATCACCGCGCTTATAAAACGCAATATGAACTTGAATGTTTACGTAATGCGAACCGTATTGCGGTAGATGGTCACAAAGCGGCGCGTGATGCGTTTTTTAATGGTGGTAGCGAGTTTGATATTCAGCAGGCCTACTTAATGGCAACGCGTCAGAGCGAAAATGAAATGCCGTATGGCAACATTGTGGCCCTTAACGAAAATTGCGCTATTTTGCATTACACGCATTTTGAGCCAAAAGCACCGCAAACACATAACTCATTTTTAATTGATGCGGGCGCTAACTTTAATGGTTACGCTGCAGATATTACCCGTACCTACGACTTTAAAAAGCAAGGTGAGTTTGCTGACCTAGTTAAAGCAATGACGGCGCATCAGATTGAGTTAGGCAAAAGCTTAAAACCAGGTGTCCTGTATGGCGAGCTACATATTGACTGCCATAACCGCATTGCACAGTTACTAAGTGACTTTGATATTGTTAAGTTACCTGCAGCTGAAATTGTTGAGCGTCAAATTACCTCAACCTTCTTTCCTCATGGCTTAGGGCATCATTTAGGTGCACAGGTACATGATGTAGGTGGCTTTATGCGTGATGAAACCGGTGCACATCAGGCACCACCAGAGGGTCATCCATTTTTACGCTGCACTCGCTTAATTGAGAAAAACCAAGTGTTTACTATTGAGCCAGGTTTGTACTTTATCGACTCTTTGTTGGGTGATTTAGCACAAACAGACAACAAGCAGTTTATTAACTGGGAAAAAGTAGAAGCGTTTAAACCATTTGGCGGCATTCGTATTGAAGATAATATTATTGTTCACGAAGACAGCCTAGAAAATATGACGCGTGATTTATTACTCGACTAATATTTAACAGTTTATATTATTCACGAAAGGGGCCTGTTGGCCCCATTTTTAATTTAACAGCCAAGTAAGCGCTATGTCAGAATATAAATACCCAGCCGACGATGTTTTTCATCAAGAAGAAATTAAAAAAAGCACCTTTATTGTGCATATAGGCCACACGCCTGATTTAAACTCTGCGAAAGCCTTTATTAAAAACATTGAAGAAAAATACAGTGATGCACGCCATAATTGTTGGGCGCATGTTGCGGGTAATCCTGGTGGAAGCCATGTTTATGGTTTTTCTGACGATGGAGAGCCAAATGGCACCGCCGGTAAACCTATGCTCAACGTGCTGGTGGGCTCAGGCCTAGGTGAAGTAACTGCTGTGGTAACACGGTACTTTGGTGGTATAAAGCTTGGTACCGGTGGGTTAGTTCGTGCTTATGGTGGCTCACTTAATAATGCCTTAGCAAAATTACAAACAGTGGTAAAAGTACCCAGCATTGAGCTGGTTGGCTTTAGTGAATACAGTATGCAAGGCGCAATAGAACAGCACTTAAAAACCAACTTTCAGGTACTTAATATTGAAAAGCAGTTTACGGCAAATATTGAGTGGAGCATCACTATTGATAGCCGCCAAGCACAACAAGCATGCAAAGATATTTTTGATTTAAGCCACGGTGCAGTTGAGTTAACAATCAAAGAGTAATAGTCTTACATCCATCCTATTTAATCACTAAAGATTAAATTTTCGAGTCATACAGTAGTTATTTTAATTTACTAATAAAAAAGCGATACGCTCAATGCAATTTCGTACCATCATAAAAATTCTTGGCCAACTGGTCGCGCTATTTAGTATTACAATGGTGCCACCAGCACTCGTGTCTTTAATTTATAAAGATGGCGGAGGGGTACCGTTTGTTTTAGCCTTTATATTTAGCGTTATTATTGGCTTAATGGCTTACTATCCAAATAGGCATGAGCATGGTGATTTAAAAGCACGCGAAGGCTTCTTAATTGTGGTTTTGTTTTGGTTGGTACTAGGGGCGTTTGCGTCATTGCCGCTGATATTTTTACAAGAACCCAACCTCTCTTTGGCCGATGCAGTGTTTGAAGCTTTCTCAGGCTTAACTACCACAGGGGCGACCGTATTAACTGGCATAGAATACTTGCCTAAATCGGTATTATTTTATCGCCAGCAATTACAGTGGTTTGGTGGGATGGGGATCATTGTATTAGCAGTAGCCATACTGCCAATGCTTGGCGTCGGTGGCATGCAGTTGTACCGAGCTGAAATTCCTGGCCCAGTAAAAGACTCCAAAATGACCCCGCGTATTGCCGATACAGCTAAGCACCTTTGGTATATTTACGTATCTATTACTCTTGCGTGTACTTTGGCGTATTGGAGCGCAGGGATGAATTGGTTTGACGCTATATGCCATGCTTTTTCTACAGTTGCTATTGGTGGTTTTTCTACTTATGACGCGTCAATGGGACACTTTGATAGCCCTGTAATTAACTTTATTTGTGTGTTCTTTTTAATTATAGCCGCTATTAACTTTTCACTACATTATGCCGCTGTAGCAAGCCGTAATATTAGTGTGTACATTCGCGACCCTGAGTTTAAAGTATTCTTGTGTATTCAGTTAGCGCTGGTGGTAATTTGCTTTACTGTGCTTTCGTCTCATGATGTTTATGCAAATGGTGATGAAACCCTCGATCAGGCGTTGTTTCAAGCGGTGTCTATTAGTAGTACTGCAGGGTTTGCCACAGATAATTTTTCAGCTTGGCCGTTGTTTTTACCTATTTTACTTATTTTTTCTAGCTTTATTGGCGGCTGTGCGGGTTCTACCGGTGGTGGTATGAAAGTTGTTCGTGTGTTTTTGTTGTACTTGCAAGGGGTGCGCGAGCTTAACCGCTTAGTACATCCTCGAGCAATATATTCAATAAAACTCGGGCGTAAAGCCTTACCCGACAAAGTAGTTGAAGCGGTATGGGGCTTTTTCTCAGCTTATGCACTAGTCTTTATTATTATAATGTTAGCGTTAATGGGCACAGGGTTAGACAACATTACCGCATTCTCTGCGACGGCAGCATGCCTTAATAACTTGGGCCCAGGTTTGGGTGACGTAGCCTCTCATTATGGTGCGATTAGTGATGCCGCTAAATGGATACTAACAGTCGCTATGGTATTCGGCCGATTAGAGATATTTACACTGTTAGTATTATTTACCCCAACATTTTGGCGTGGATAATGTTTTAAATATTGGGAAGGAACTATGCAAAAAACCAATTTGGAAAAGTTAAACCAAATCGTCACCGGTGGCATAGTCGATGTAGAAATACTGACACCAACCAGTAGCCGACGTGTAAAAACGGAGTTTATTGGTTTATTAGAAAACAAATTTATTATTTTAAACTATCCCAGCGCTAAGCGACTCCCTATGGCAAGTGATTACTTGCGTGATGGTGTTATGGTGGTGGTAAGGGCGCTTATAGAGGGCAGTGGTGGGCACATTATTGCGTTTCGTCAGCAACTTATGTCTGTTGCCTCTCACCCTGCTAAATTGTTGTTTATTCAATACCCTTCACAAGTACAGTTGTTTGGGCTTCGCTCACAAGCACGCATACCTACGTTGTTTCCTGCTAAGTTAACATTAACCGATGAGCAGCCTCCCTTTGAAGGGGTTATAAAAGACATTTCGCTCACCGGGGTAATGTTTGATATTAAAACAACCCAAGAACTCGATGAGTTAAAAGACATGCGCTGTACGGTTGTATTTGATGGTTATACTAAGCATGAGGGGCAAGTCTGCAGTGTAAAAAAACATGCTAGTGGTATCTGTTGTGGTATTCGATTATTTGCCAGTGAAGAGCAAATGAAAGCGTTAATGGGGGATCACTTTATTGACCCTAGTGCGCTTGAAGTTGAAATAGTTTAGGGGCATATCAAGTTGAACAAGCTTCTATTATAAGCTCAGCATACTCACGTGATTTCGTCATTTTGCAACAAATAGCCTTGTGCGGCTGTAAATTTTCAACGTCATCTTAAATTTATTTTTAAACTATTTAAAAACAGTAACTTAAATCTATTTTTTAATTATAATTTTTTATTTATAACAAAATAAACCTCAACTCACCTTCCTTTTTGTTTAATTAACTCGCTTTGTAAGTGGTTTTTCACTGATCGTGTGGTGTTTTTATAAAAACCAACCCATTGTTTTATAAGGCTTTAATCTTTTTGCTTTGTTCGCTGTTGCTAAAAAGCAACAAAATAACGAATGAAATAACGCTTCCTAAAGCTGTTTTTAGCTTAACCTATTGAAAAGATGCAGCTTTTAATTGTTGGCATCGAAGTTGTAATAGTCAGGTTGTATTGAACGAAACGTGATTTGAAGTAAAACACTTAATCGCACAAAACATAAACTTTGAAGGAAGATTGATTATGAAAAGCATTAACAAAACTTTAGCACTTATCGCATTGGCTTCTTCATCAGCTGCTTTTGCAGCAAGCGATTTTGATACGCTAGACGTTGACGGCAACGGCGCGATCAGTCAAAGCGAAGCATCAGTTGATGCAAAACTAATGAGCCTATTTTCAGAGCTTGATACTGACCAAAACGGTGAGCTATCAAAAGAAGAGTTCTCTAAAGCATAATCCTAAGCTATTAAACTTTGGGAGCTAAATCTCCCACATTATTTAAACGATTTTAAGGAATACTCATTATGAAAACATTACACAAAACATTCGCACTTATCGCATTGGCTTCTTCATCAGCAGCTTTTGCTGCCAGCGATTTTGATACACTTGATACTGACGGTAACGGTGCTATTAGCCAAAGTGAGGCATCAGTTGATGCAAAGCTAATGAGCATGTTCTCAGAGCTTGATACAGACCAAAACGGTGAGCTATCAAAAGCAGAATTTTCTAAAGCATAAGCTAAAGCTGGGTATATTCTGAGTTGCCAAAGACAACCTAAGTAGGCAAGGGAGCCTGTGAAAAAGAATGACAAGGACGGTTATAGCCTGACATTTCCAATAGCACAAAGCATTACATTTTGAAGGATTAAATTATGAAAACATTACACAAAACATTCGCACTGATCGCGCTAGCTTCTTCATCAGCGGCCTTTGCCGCTAGCGACTTTGACACAATTGATGCCGACGGTAATGGGGTTATTAGTCAAAGCGAAGCTGCTGTAAATGCTGATTTAACGGCCGCATTTACTGAGCTTGATACTGACGGTAATGGTGAGCTTTCTAAAGCTGAGTTTGCAAACTTTTAATTTTTAACTTTTTTCATTGCACAGGGATCTCAGAAAAGGATTTCCCTCTTTAAGGAGACTTATTATGAAAGCATTAAATACCACACTTGCGATTTTAGTATTAGCATCATCATCAGCGGCATACGCAGCAGTAGACTTTGCCTCTTTTGATAGCAATGGCGACGGTGTAATTAGTCAGCAGGAAGTTGCGTCTAATAAACAACTCATGAATATTTTTGATGACTTAGATACTGACGGAAATGGTGAACTTTCTAAAGAAGAGTTTGCAAGAGTACAATAAGTATTACCCCATCATACTCCACTAAAGCCGCTTAATAGTCAGCGGCTTTTTTGTGCTTGTTAGAGACTATATTTAAGTTGGAGAGAGAAGCTTCTTGGCTTGCCATAACGATATTGGTTATAGAACCCAATTTGACTGTAATAATGCTTATCAAATAAGTTATCGATATTTAGGCTAACAGATAATTGCTCATTCATTTGATAATTCGCCATTAGGCTGGCAATACCATAACTAGGCTGGTTTACCTCAACAGCACCATAAACAGGGTTGTTAACTTCATCATAGCTATTGCTTTGCCAGCGATAGCCACCACCCACTTTTAGATTGTCTAATGCACCTGAGAGTTGATAGCTAGTAAAAAGTTTAAATTGATCTTTTGGGTTGGTGGTATTTAATACCGTATTATCCGGTTTTTCGCCTTTACTATGGGTATAGCCAAAATAAGCGTTCCAGTTGTCGGTTAATTTTCCGTTGATTTCTAGCTCGTAGCCCTGAGTTAATGTGCCGTCAATGGGCTTGTAGATGGCCTGAAGTGTTTCTGCAATGGTATCTCCCGTGTACTCGCCTACATTATCTTGATAAATTTTAAATCCAGAAAGGGATATGTCTAAACGTTCATCAAGTACAGAAGCTTTTATGCCAAGTTCATAATTCTTACCTTCAATAGGGCTTAAATAATGTCCATTTTTATCAACTCGACTTTGTGGTGTAAAAATATCAGTGTAATTAGCATACAAAGCCCAACTCTGTGTCAGTTCATAAGTTGCCCCAAAATAATTAGTTAGTTCATCACTTATTTTATAATCATGCATGCGACCAAAATTATCTTGATTGGTTTGCCATTGATTTAACCGGCTTCCAACAATTAAAGACAAGGCATCGGTTATATTTAGTTGTGCAGCAACATAAAGTGCATCTTGTTTAGTTGTGCCATAAGAGCCGTAAGCCGCTTCTGACTGCCAATTTGGTTTTGCAATGCTATAACTAGAGTCAGTGAAATCGCCGATAATATAGTCACTTTGTTGACTAGCATAATAAGGGGTAGAAAACTGTTGCTCTTGGGTATTATAACCAAATAGCAGTTGGTGACTTTGGCCCAGCCAATTAAACCGACCATTGAGTTCGACCTCATAGGTATCCTGCGTTCTGTTTGCATCAATATAGTTTATAGAACCGGGTTTCATTCCTGTGTTGTTTATAGGATCGGGCTCTCCTTTTACCCAAAACACATCATAGTCTAGGTCGTTATCACCATAGACATAATTAGCGGTTAGCTGCCAGTTAGCGTTAAAGTAATGCTCTAGACGAATAAACGCATTAAGTGCATCGGTTCGAGAAGAGGCCCAATCTTGAGCCGTTGAAGCACCTCTGTCATAAGCAGTGCGGGAGCCATCACTATAAAAAATAGGCAAACCGCCTGACATTGTTCCTTTAGGAGTTGTCGATTGATTATCAACAGCAAGAGTCAATAAAGTACTGTTAGAAAGATCTGCCTCAATAATGCCATACAATGTTTGACTGGTTTGCGAGAAGCGATCTTGATATGAGTGTCTATCTTGATAAGCAACAACAGCCCGTCCTCTTATACTTTCGCTATTATTTATGCTTCCCGACACATCCACCATCGCACGGTAGTTGTCCCATGAGCCTAATGAAGCAGTAAGATTTATTTGAGTGTTTGCAGTTGGACGTTTACGTATCAAATTAATTGCTGCCGAAGGGTTACCTGCGCCCAGCATGAGCCCCGTTGCTCCTCTAACTATTTCGATACGATCATAAATTGCGGTATCGGTTAGGTTATCTCCATAATTAAAGCGGGTGTCATAGGTGGTTGCTATGCCATCATAAAGTATGCTGGTGACACTAATACCTCGGGCTGAAATAGAAAACTTGCCATTATCTGCTTCTCGAGCATTTATGCCTGTTACACTGGTTATAGCTTCAATTGCGGTGTTTAGTTGTTGGTCTGCCATAAAATCGCTTGTTATCGCTATCGTTGATTGCGGTGTTTGCAAATGTGATAGCTCAAGACCTGTTGCAGAGCTCATGGAATTAACTTTATAGCCGTTCGCTTGCTCTCCAATAACGGTTAACCTTTCGATATCTTTGCTAGTGTGGGCGAGCGTTTGAGTTGAAACTGCTGAAAATAAAAGACCAACCAGAGTGTAATGAGTTACGGGAGAATTTTTCTTT
This sequence comes from Pseudoalteromonas sp. 3J6, assembly GCF_903995135.1. GTDB lineage: Bacteria > Pseudomonadota > Gammaproteobacteria > Enterobacterales > Alteromonadaceae > Pseudoalteromonas. Next base: position 247,425 of record NZ_LR877185.1, read on the forward strand.
GAGAGTAGGTGTATCATTTGAAATCCATTTTTATTTAAAAACGTGAAATTAACTTTTCACATCAGTAGATGTCGCTGCTTGATAATCGAGCAAGAAGAGACTAATGGATTTTTCTTTATTAGTAAATGCTTTTGATAATGATTTTCATTTAGATTTAAGCATTCTCCTTTTTTGCTTACAAGCACGTTGTGAATAAAAAGGAGGGGTTACTTATAAAAAGATTGCGCTAACTTGGAATAACTTTTCAACCACGTTAATGTGTTTCTTATCAATTAAGAACATAATTACATGATCGCCTGATAGAATTATCGTGTCGTCGTGGGCAATTAGTACATCGTCATTACGTACAATTGCACCTATTGTGGTACCTGCTGGCAATTTAATATCTGCAATCGCGCGACCCACTACTTTAGATGTGTTTTCATCACCATGGGCAACTGCCTCTATGGCTTCTGCAGCCCCTTTACGCAGTGAATATACGTTTACAATGTCGCCTCGGCGCACGTGCGTAAGTAACGCAGAAATAGTCGCTTGTTGTGGTGAAATAGCAATATCTATTTCGCCGCCCTGTACTAAATCAACGTAAGCACCTCGTTGAATAAGCACCATGGTTTTTTGTGCCCCCATGCGTTTTGCGAGCATGGCCGACATAATATTCACTTCATCATCGTTAGTAACGGCAATAAAAACATCAACTTGTTCAATGTGTTCTTCTGAGAGCAGCTCTTGATCGGACGCATCACCACAAAATACCACGGTGTTGTCTAGCATTTCAGAGAGTTGCTCTGCGCGCTCTTTACTGCGTTCTAATAATTTAACGCTGTGGTTTCTTTCTAGTGAGCGAGCAAGGCCAGCACCAATATTACCCCCACCGGCTATCATAATTTTTTTGTACGAGCGTTCCAGTTTTTGTAGCTCGTTCATTACCGCACGAATATGTTTGGTGGCGGCAATAAAAAATACTTCATCGTCGGCTTCTATTACAGTAGTACCCTGCGGTTTTATTGCCTTGCCTTGACGGTAAATAGCGGCTACCCGGGTTTCTACATTAGGAATATGTTGCTTAAGTGTAGATAGGGCATAGCCTACCAATAAACCGCCATAGTAGGCTTTTACAGCTACTAAAGAGAGCATGCCGTCGGCAAATTGTAGTACCTGCAATGCACCAGGGTAATCTATCAAACGGCGAATATATTTAGTTACGAGTGCTTCTGGGGCTATGTAATGATCGACAGGTAAATCATCATTATGAAAGAGTTTTTCGCGGTATTTTAAATATTGCTCAGAGCGAATGCGGGCAATTTTGGTTGGCGTATTAAAAATACTGTAAGCAACTTGGCATGCCACCATGTTTACTTCATCTGAGCTGGTTACGGCGATAATCATATCGGCATCTTCAGCTCCTGCGCGACTCAACACGTCAGGGTGGGCGCCGTGGCCTGCAACACCTTGTAAATCGTATTTATCTTGCAGTTCACGCAAGCGGTTACCGTCGATATCAACTACGGTTATTTCGTTTTGTTCACCCACTAAGTTTTCTGCGAGTGTGCCGCCAACTTGTCCAGCACCGAGTATGATTATTTTCATTATGTACCCGTATTATTAATACTAATTACATCAAAATAATAACTACCTCAAAGCGAGGTAGTTAAATGTGTTGCGTTGCAATACTAGGCTTTTTTAACTAATTTAGCGTAGTAAAAACCGTCACTTTCACCTGGCAAAAGCTGTAAGCCTGGTGTGGTTTTTGTGTCTTCGCTGTGCAGAGGAATATGCTCCACATCGTCGTTATTAGCTAAAAACTTAGCAACTTGTTGTTGGTTTTCTTGAGGAAGTACCGAGCAAGTTGCATACACTAATGTGCCACCTGGTTTTAACAATGGCCAAATGCTATCGAGTATATCGCTTTGTAGGGTCGATAAGTCGTTAATGTCGGATGCGCGACGTAGCCATTTTATATCTGGATGACGACGAATTACGCCCGTTGCAGAGCAGGGTACATCTAACAAAATACGATCAAACTGATCTTCATCCCACCAAGTGTGAGGTTGCGATGCATCACCACATTGTAAGTCGGCTCCCAAACCAATTCGTTCTAAGTTTTGTTTAACACGTTCTAGTCGTGTGGCATCGCTATCAAGCGCGAGCACATCTGCATCGGCAAGCTCTAAAATATGGCAGGTTTTACCACCAGGCGCTGCACAGGCATCAAGTATTGCATCACCATTTTGTGGGTCTAGGTAGCGAGCTGCAAGCTGCGCTGCCGCATCTTGTACTGAACAAGCACCGGTATCAAACTCAGGAAGTGAAAACACATCGCGTGGTTTGCTTAGTTTAATGCCATCAATAAAATCAGGGTTTAGAGTATGTTCAATATCGTTAGCGGTTAGCATTTCGCTATATTCTTGGGTGCTAAACTGCGATTGATTCACTCGCAGCCACATTGGCGCTTGCTGTTGGTTTGCTTCTAGAATATCTTCCCAGTGATCTGGATAGGCTTCTTTTACTTGCTTTATAAACCAGTTTGGATGGTTGTATAAACATACCGGAATTTGTTTGGCTTTTTCTTCAAGCTCAACTTGCTGACGTTGAAAGCTTCGTAAAATGGCGTTAATAAGCCCTTTTAAGCCAAGAGCGCGCAATTGTTGTAACGCATTAACCGTTTCGCTAATTGCTGCATGCGGCGGTACACGCATGTGTTGTAGTTGGTAAATGCCCACATACAATAAAAACTGGAAAATACGACGTTTGCCTTTAAGCGGTTGCTCGACTAGATGCTGGCAATAATTTTCTAGGCTAGGTAAGTAACGTAATACTCCGTAGCAAATTTGCTGCAGTAAAGCTTTATCTTTAGGTGATAGGCCTTGGCTAGCGAAAGGAAGTTCTTGATTAAGCGATGCTCCTTTATCAACCACGTTATATAAAGTTTCAGCGGCTAGCGCTCTGACATTGCTTACATTACTCATTATTTTCGCCTAATACAGTGCCGGGTGTGACCCAATCGCTACGACCGTTTAAAAAATCATTAATTGCCATTGGCTTTTTGCCTTGTGGTTGTAATTCGCCAATAGATAAAGCGTGTTTACCACAAGCCACAACGATACCGTTTTTATCACTTGCTAAGACAGTGCCAGCTGTGCCTGATTGTTCAACCACATTTGCTTGGTATATTTTTACCGTATTACCACTCATTTGGGTAAAGCATACTGGCCATGGGTTAAAGGCACGAATGTTGCGCTCGATTTGCTCGGCATCCATAGACCAATCAATGTTGGCTTCGTCTTTTGAGAGTTTTTTAGCGTAATTGGCATCGGTATCGTTTTGTGGTTCAGGCGTTATTTCCCCGTTGGCTAAACGATTTATGGTATCGATTAATGCATCAGGCCCGAGTTCAGCAAGCTTAGTGTATAAGCTGGCACTGGTTTCAGTATTATCAATAGGGCAGCGGCTAATATGCAGCATATCGCCGGTATCTAGCCCTTCATCCATTTGCATTATCGTTACACCGGTTTGCTGATCGCCTGCCCAAATAGCACGTTGAATAGGCGCGGCACCACGCCAGCGCGGTAAAATAGAGCCATGCACATTTAAACACCCTAAACGCGGGGCATCTAAAATGGCTTTAGGTAAAATTAAACCGTAGGCAACTACAATCATGATATCGGCATTGAGGCTGTTTAATTCTTCAAGTGCCTCATCTGTTTTGAGAGATTGCGGCTGAAAAACAGGTAGCTCATGTTCTAGTGCAAGCGCTTTTACTTCACTGGCTTTTAGTTTTTTTCCGCGACCCGCTGGACGATCTGGTTGACTGTAAACGCCCACAATTTGGTGTTCACTATTGATGAGTGCTTGCAGGTGGCGTGCAGCAAAGTCCGGCGTACCGGCAAATATAATGCGTAATGGTTGTGTCACTGAGTTTCCTAATTATTTACTAAGGTGCTTATTATTGCGCTGCAAACTTCGCTTCTTTTTCAAGCTTTTTACGGATGCGTTGGCGCTTTAATGGAGATAAATAATCAATAAATAATTTACCTTGAAGGTGATCAAGCTCATGCTGAATACAAATCGCTAATAATTCGTCGGCATCAAGAACAAACTCTTTACCTTCTTCGTTGAGTGCAGCCACGGTAACAGTCTCTGCACGGTCAACTTTTGCATACGAATGAGGAACTGACAAACAGCCTTCTTCACTCACGGTAGAGCCATCTTTTTTGATAATTTGTGGATTGATAAGTACCAGTGGTTCATCGCGTTCTTCTGATACATCGATCACCACAATACGTTGGTGAATATCAACTTGCGTAGCAGCAAGTCCAATACCATTTTCGTCGTACATAGTTTCTAGCATATCTTTGACGATTTCACGTACTTGGTCGTCAACAACAGTTACTTCTTTTGCGATTGTACGTAAACGTTCATCTGGAAATCTTAAAACTTCTAACCTAGCCATAGTTACCTTTTACACTTATGCTTAAATTTAGGGTATCGTATGTTCTTATTTTAGCCATTCACGTTCCCCTTTAACAGGTTTTGATTAATAATAATGAAAAAACACTATGAGGAAGCTCAATGAAATCTCCATTCATTGCAATAATACTTGCATTAAGTGCTACTTTTCCTGTGCTAGCAGATGTACTAACTATAAAAAAAGACGCGCCTAAACAGTACGTTGTAAAAAAAGGTGACACGCTTTGGGATATCTCAGCGATATATTTAAACGAGCCGTGGCTGTGGCCTGAGTTATGGCAAATGAATCCGCAAATAGGCAATCCTCATCTTATTTACCCGGGCGATGCGTTAGCATTAATTTACGATACAGACGGTAATCCGCGTTTAGTAATTAATAAAGCGTATAGAAAGCTATCACCTATAGGGCGTATTACTCCTAAAGGGAAAGACGCTATCACTACATTACCGCTTGCGCTGATTAAACCGTATTTGTCATTTGAACAAGCGATAAACAGCGATTTGGTAAAAGAAAAACCCTATATTTTAGGTGCAAACGAAAATACTAAAACTCAAACTATTGATCATATTCTATATGTTAAAGGTAATTTAAAGCGCCATCAGGCTTATGCTATTTACCATGAAGGAGCGCCTTACACCGATCCTAAAACAGGTGAAGAACTAGCGAGTAGAGCATCTTATGTAGGTATGGCCCGGGCCTTTAGAGCTGGTGATGCCGCCAATGGCGAACCTGCCTCAGTCAGGGTTGAATCAGTAAAACGTGAAATTAAACAAGGTGACTTTTTATTACCCGCCATGGAAGGGCAGATGCTGCCAGTGTATTTTAATATGCATCGTCCTACCCAGCCGCTGCAGGGCCATGTAATTGCATCTCCTCGTGAAGTGAGAGAATTTAGCACGATGGATGTGGTGGTGCTAAACTTAGGCTCTGAGCAACAAGTTGAAGTGGGCCATGTACTTGATATTGAACGCCAATCACCTAAAGTAATTGATGGTGCTCGAGGTCCGCGCTATACCGAAGATTCAAGTCGTTTAGAAAAATTGGTATCGGCTACTAGCGAATTATTCGGCTCAGAAACTGATGAAGACAGCATAACGTGGAAAATGCCAGCTGAAAAAGTTGGTGAAATGATTATTTTTAAAGTGTATGACAAAGTTAGTTATGCGCTGATCACTAAAAATCAGCACCCAATTCGCATTGGAGATTTAGCAGTTATTCATTAAGTAGCGAGTCGGTGTTCTAGGAGGGAACATGGAACAATCGTGTGGCAAGCTAAATCATTGGCTTGCCTTTTACTTATGCAAAGGGCTAGGGATTAAAACGCTCTTAGCCCTGTCTCAACAATACAGTTTAGCATCGCTGTTTTCTTTATCACACGCTGAGCTAGTAAACATTGGTTTAACGGCTCACCAAGCTAGCAACTTACTTAACACTAACTGGCAGCAAGTTGCACATTATGAGCAGTTGATCAGCCAACAAAACATTGTTGTTATTAGTATTTTTGATACCACCTACCCAGAACAGCTAAAACAAATAGCCAGTGCGCCACTATTACTTTTTTGTAAAGGGGATATCAGCTTGCTGGCTTCGCCGCAAATAGCCATTGTTGGCAGTCGAAACGCAACGACTACAGGGCTTGAAATTGCTGCTGAGTTTGCACACCAGTTAACCCTTGCTGGCATAACAGTAACCTCAGGTATGGCGCGAGGTATTGACGGTGCTGCCCATAAAGGGGCACTGTCAGGAAATGGCAAAACCATTGCAGTGCTAGGGACAGGCGTTGATATTTACTATCCTAAACGCCATAAGTTACTCACAGAGCAAGTATTAGCAACAGGCTTATTGGTTAGTGAGTTTTTGCCTGGTACGGCTGCCAATGCGCACAACTTCCCACGGCGCAATCGTATTATTTCAGGGCTCTCTTTAGGCGTTTTAATTGTTGAAGCCGAAATTAAAAGCGGCTCATTAATTACGGTACGTTACGCGCTTGAACAAAATAAAGAAGTTTTTGCGGTACCCGGTTCAATTAAAAATCCGCTTGCACAAGCTAGCCACTTTTTAATTAAACAAGGTGCTAAGCTGGTTGAGAACGTCGCAGATATCCTTGATGAGATGAACTTTTCATACCCTTCTGGTCTAAACTGTAAAGAGTTAACTGATGCTGTAACCTCAGATTGCGAGGTACTTAATAGTATTGGGTTTGAGGTGACCAGTGTGGACGATATTATGCGTCGAGTGCAGTGGCCAATTGATAAAGTACAAGCGCGATTGCTTGATTTAGAGTTAGACGATCAAATTGAGCGAGTATTAGACGGCTATATTAAATTAAGCGCTGGAGGATAATATGTTTGATATTCTTATGTATTTATTTGAAAACTATGTTCACAGCGAAAGCGATGTTTTTGTTGAGCAAAGTAAGCTTACTGATGAGCTACTGCGCGCTGGGTTTAACAAGCCGGAAATAAACAAAGCTATTGACTGGTTAGATCAACTTGCCGCATTACAATATAGTAATGAGTCGCCTTATTTATTAGCCACTGAGCAGCATGCAGTGCGAATCTTTACCGATAGCGAGTGTCGAGTTCTTGATACTGAATGCCGTGGCTTTTTAATGTTTGTTGAACAAACCGGCGTTATTAATAGCACCACTCGTGAAATGGTGATGGATCGTTTGGCGGCGCTTGATAATTCAGCCATTACTTTAGAAGATTTAAAATGGTTAATTTTGATGGTGTTATTTAATGCCCCTGATTCTCAGCAGGCGTATGAGCAAATGGAAGATCTTATTTTTGATGAGCCTAGCGAAGTGTTACATTAACCATTATTGGGTGTTTTATTATTTTCAGCGTTAACAAACCGACTGCGATAGCTTGTATCTTTAAGGGTTTTGGGTATATTAGGCGAAAATTCACCAACCACTAGGATTTACATGAGTAAAATCGATCATTCACTTTTCTCGGCCAATAAACACGCCTTAGAAAAAGAATATGAGATATGCCCGCAATGTGGTTCAGAACTCGTCATTCGTAATAGTAAGTCGGGGCCTTTTTTAGGCTGCGCTAGTTACCCTAAGTGCGATTTTATTCGCCCGCTTGCCCATCATGATAGCAATGAAATAAAAGTACTTGAGGACAGCGAGTGTCCAGAGTGTAGCAAGCCGCTGGTGGTGAAAAATGGTCGCTACGGTATGTTTATTGGTTGTACGGGTTATCCTGAATGCCACTATATTGCCAGTGACGATGACGACACCCCAAGTGAAGAGCCTGTGGTTGGTTGCCCTAAATGTAAAAAAGGGCATTTAGTTTCACGCAGTAATAAGTTTGGTAAAGTATTCTATTCCTGCGACTGTTACCCAAGCTGTAAATATACGCTTAATCATAAACCTGTAGCTCAAGCGTGTCCTGTATGTGACTGGCCAGTTGTTACTGAGAAAAAAGCCGCGAGTGGTGTTGTGTTACAATGCCCACAAAAAAGCTGTATGCATAAGTTTGCTGCCACTGAATAACATAAATATCTCTGGAGACAATTTTGTCTGACCTTTCTTCTTTATCTGCTGCAATAACAAGCTTAGAACAAGGCGATGTTATTTTATACCCAACTGAAGCTGTTTATGGCTTAGGTTGCGATCCTGATAATCAACAAGCGGTGGAGCGTTTACTTGATATTAAACAACGCCCAGTTGAAAAAGGGCTTATTTTAATTGCTGACAATTACGGGCAATTATTAAAGTACGTGGATGACGCTAAGTTGCCCATGGACAAACGCGCTGATATTTTTTCAAGTTGGCCTGGTGCTATTACCTGGGTCATGCCTGCTGCTAAAACCACGCCGAAGTGGTTAACAGGGCAATTTGATACTATTGCAGTGAGAGTAACTAACCATCCTACAGTTAAACGTTTATGCCAAGAGTTTGGTAAACCATTGGTATCAACAAGTGCAAATTTAACTGGTCAAGCAACGGTAACAAGTATTGTTGAGGCGCAGCAGCAGTTTGCAGATCAGGTTAGTTTTTATGTTGATGAACCATTAGGTGGTAATACACAACCAAGCACCATTAAAGATGCCACAACAGGCAATATATTCAGAGGTTAACTATGCAAAGCGAATTATTAAAACAAGTAAAAGCCTACTTTATGGCTTTGCAAGATACCATTTGCCAAGGCTTAGAAGCAGCAGATGGGAAAGCACAATTTGTTGAAGACAGCTGGCAGCGAGAAGAGGGCGGCGGTGGTCGTACTCGCGTTATCACCAATGGTAATGTGATTGAGCAAGGCGGAGTTAATTACTCTCATGTATTTGGTGCCTCTATGCCGGGCTCTGCCACTGCACATAGGCCTGAACTTGCAGGACGTAGTTTTCATGCGTGTGGTGTATCGTTAGTGATTCACCCTAAAAACCCACATATACCAACAAGCCATGCCAATGTACGCTTTTTTATTGCCGAAAAAGAAGGTGAAGAACCGATTTGGTGGTTTGGTGGTGGTTTTGATTTAACCCCGTTTTACCCTGTACTTGAAGATGTAGTGCATTGGCACCAAGTTGCGCACGATGTGTGTCAGCCATTTGGCGATGATGTTTATCCAAAATATAAAAAATGGTGTGACGAATACTTTTATTTAAAACATCGTGATGAAACCCGCGGCGTAGGCGGCTTATTTTTTGACGATTTAAATGAGTTAGGTTTTGAGCAAAGCTTTGCATTTATGCAATCGGTGGGTAATGGCTTTTTAGATGCTTACGTTCCTATTATTGAACGTCGTAAAAACGATGAGTACACCGAGCAGCAGCGCGACTTCCAATTATACCGCCGTGGTCGTTATGTTGAGTTTAATTTAGTCTGGGACCGTGGCACATTGTTTGGTTTACAAAGCGGTGGCCGTACGGAATCTATTTTAATGTCGATGCCACCTTTAGCCCGTTGGGAGTATAACTATACCCCAGCCGAAGACAGCGCAGAGGCATTACTATATAAAGATTTCTTAAAGCCTCGAGATTGGTTAGCACTGGGCTAAGAATGATATGCCAGTCAATAAACGGCTTATTGACTGGCTTTTAAAATTATCGCTTAAGTTTAAAACTGCGTACCTGCTCATCTAACGAGCGAGCTAAGTTGAGTAACTCTTCACTGACTTTTTGATTTTCATCGGCATCCACTAATGATTGCTCGGCGTTATCGCTAATACCAACAACACTTATATTTATTTCTTCAGCAGCTTGGTTTTGTTGCTCTGTTGCATCGGCTATTTGTATATTGAGCTCATTTATTTCATTCATTTGCCCTGAAATATCTTTTAAAGCCTGTGCAACTTGCTGTACTTGTTGCGCTCTTTCGTCTGCCTCTGCACAGGACTCCCCCATGGTTTTAACGGTTTGCGCGGCTTCTGACTGCAGCTTATCAATTGTGCGACGTATTTCATCAGTAGATGCATGAGTTCGAGTTGCTAAAGTACGTACTTCATCAGCAACAACGGCAAAGCCTCGGCCAGCTTCACCTGCACGGGCAGCTTCAATGGCAGCATTAAGCGCTAATAAATTTGTTTGCTCGGCGATACTGCTGATCACCTCAAGTACTTTTCCCACTTCAAGCGTTTGCTCTTGTAGTTGTCTCACTTGATCTGCCGCTTGGCGTACATCTTCTGCTAACTGATTAATACTGAGTTCGGTTTGCTCTGCAACCTGCATGCTTTGTTGTGCTAGTTCATTACTGTTCTCAGATTTTTCTTGAGCAAAATGAGTGGTGTTTCTTACTTCATTGGATGAGCTTTCTAGTTCATTAATTGCTGCGGCCACCGAATCGGTACTTTTCTTTTGTTCTAAAATAGCGCGCTCAGTGGTATCGGCCGAGGTATAAATTTTCTCTGCTGAATGAATAAGCACTTTTGAAGAGTGAGATACCTGTGCAATGTTATCTTTAAACGTAGCAATCATTTGGTTAAAACTGGTGGCAAGCCAGCCGAGTTCATCTTCGGCGTTATCTTCAATGCGTAAGGTTAAATCTTTATTGGTAGTAGCTAAGTGCATTGCATGGCCGAGCTTTTTAAGGCGCACTATAAATATTTTTCTAAACACTATACCTAGCAGCACAAAGGCAATAATAAAAATAGTAGAAAGTAGGCTGGTGGTTATTAAGGTGTTGTAAGTTACCTCACTATCAATATCGGCTAAGGAATAGCTAATTTTTACCACGCCTAGCACATCGCCTTCTTGCGCTTGATGGCAGCCTAAACAGTTAGTACCTTTATAATCAGAGCTAGCATACATAGGGCGTAGGTAGGTCATACTGCGGCTATCGGTGTTTTGCTCTATAAATAAGCTTTCTTTACCCTTTAGTGCTTCGCGTTCGTTGTTATTACTTGCTGTTTGGTTTTTATTTCCGGCACCATACAGATTATTAACTATATCGGAGCGAATAATATGAGCATCTTCTATATTAGGGTGTTTGCGTAGCTTTTGGCTCAATAATTCTCGATTAGCCATAGTACCGGTTAGCATCATGGTGTTTATTGAGTCAAAATAATTATCGGCAAGCAGCTTAATGTTTTCTGCCACCGTATCCTGGGCGAGCGTGCGCTGTTGGCTAGCACTACTAAAAATACTGGCTATTAATACAATAACGCCAGTTAGAGCTAATAAAGCATAAATTTTATGTTGGATTGATTTCACACGCGCCACGCTTTTCTAATTATTTGATAGGGTATTATCTATATTTTAGAAAAGCGGATTTTGACTTAGCGCAAATAATCCACAATTAAAGAACGAGGTAGGTTAATGCTGGTTAATCATATGGCTGGCAAGCTGAGCCAGTGATTGACGTAAGCCTTCGCGTAACACAGGGTTATCTATTTCTATATCTAAGGTCTTATTCATGCAATACATCCACTGATCGCGTAGGTCTTGATCAATAGGGAACGGCATATGACGTTTACGCAGCATCGGATGGCCATGCTTTTCAACAAATAGGTCAGGCCCACCAAGCCAACCGGATAAAAACTCAAAAAATACTTGGCGAATTCTGTCTAATGGTTGAGGATGCATATCATATAACGGTTTAGCGTATTCATCGCTGGCCATTATGTCGTAGAATCTATTAGCAATTGCACGCGTGGGGGCTTCTCCACCAATGATTTCATACGGGGTTTTATCTGGCGTAGGTGCTTGCGTAGTTGTAGACGGCTTTGATCTTGAAAAGAGTCTTTTAATCATAAATTTATCATCGTTAATAGGCAGTACTAAAACTGCGAAGAGGTTGTTTAAAATGGACAAATATGCGGTTTTTGGAAATCCAATCAAACATTCAAAATCTCCCATTATTCATCAGCAGTTTGCAAAATCATTGGGAGAGCAAATCGACTATCGCGCAATATTAGCACCTATCGATGGATTTGAAAAAACAGTCGCTGCTTTTTTTGAGCAAGGGGGAAAAGGCGCCAATGTCACTGTTCCTTTTAAAGAGCAGGCTTTTGCTTTAGCCGATGAACTCACCCCAGTTGCCAAACTGGCAGGCGCAGTGAACACCCTTAAAAAGCGCGATGATGGCAGTTTACTCGGTGATAACACTGATGGCACTGGTTTTGTTAACGACTTACTGACCAATAAAATAACGATAACAGGTAAACGCCTGTTGATCATTGGTGCGGGTGGCGCTGCTCGAGGAGTGATCTTACCTTTACTAGAGCAAAATCCCGCAGAGATAGTTATTGTTAATCGCACAGTACACAAAGCCCAAACATTGGCAAAGCTCTTTACTGGGCATGGCAATGTTTCGGGATATGGTTTTGACGACCTTCCTTTTACTGATTATCATTTAGTTATTAACTCAACCTCGAGCAGCATGAATAACGAATTACCTGCGTTAAGCGAAAAGCACTTAAGCACATGTGAAATGGCTTATGATATGTTTTACGCCACGCAAAATACGCTATTCATGAATTGGGTCAGCGAACACAATAAAGCAGCTAAGCTATTAGATGGCAGTGGCATGCTAGTAGGGCAAGCCGCCCAAGCTTATTATGTATGGCGAAATAAAATGCCTGAGATTGTTCCTGTTATTACTGCACTAAAGCAGGGAGTGCTTAAATGAATCAAGCAATACAGTTTATAGATCGACTCGAATTTAGAGAGCCAACTCATCAATTAGTTTTTTTTGCACAAGTAAATGGCATGCTAGTTGAGTGTGTGATTGCTGTCAGTAGTTTAAATTTAGCCGATGAGAGTCATGCAACGCGTTATTTTGAGCAATACCGTTTTGATTATGAAGAACGTGCCGAGCAGCTTATTGAAGATGAATGCTATAACTCGGCAGGTCAAATAGAAGTGAGTTTAGTTAGTTAAATTAACTAGCATCTTCAGCTAAGTATTCATCTTTAAGCTGCACGTAATTATCAGCAGACACTTTTAAAAAGCTCAGCTCTTGCTCTGTTAATGGGCGAGCTTGTTTTGCTGGGCTACCTACATATAAAAAACCAGATTCTAAACGCTTATTAGGGGGTACTAAAGCACCGCCACCAATAATTACCTCATCTTCTACAATCACATTATCCATAATAATAGCGCCCATACCCACGAGTATACGATTACCTAATACGCAGCCATGCAGCATTACCTTATGACCAACGGTTACATCATCACCAATAATAAGTGGGTAGCCGTCTGGATTATTCTTTGTTGCTCTTGATAAGTGTAAAACGCTGCCATCTTGTATATTAGTTCGCTGACCAATACGAATATGGTTAACATCACCACGGGCAGCAACTAACGGCCATACACTGCTATCATCACCTATAGTGATATCACCGACTAATACAGACGACTCGTCTACATAAACAGATTCATTAAACGCAGGAGTGATTCCTTTATAAGAACGTATTGCCATATATGCACCTTTAAATTAAACATATTAAGAGTATTAGTGTAACAGTAGCGCTTATTTTAGTGCCAGCAAAGCCTATATTGATTATAAAACTACCAGTTTCACCTGCTTTCGCTCAGATACTAACCGAACAGTGTGTTTTTTTAGTTTTTCTTTAAAAAAGTACTTGCGTAAAAATCTGTTCTCCCTATAATGCGACCCCACTGAGACGGGGAACGCCAACGCATAGCGAGGCACGAACTACTCAGAGAGTTAAATGAAACTTGAGTTTAAATCATCGTAAGAAAGTTTAAAGTTAAGTGTTGACTCGAAAAATAAAGGATGTATTATACGCATCCCTAGCGACAACGTCGCAACGTTCTTTAACAATATAAAGCAATCATCTGTGTGGGCACTCGTACAGATTGAGTTCTAACAGCCAAGCTTAGTTTACTAAGTGAGGCAAACAAATTTAGAGTCTCAATTGAAACTGAGTGACCAACAGCAATAAATTTATTTATTGCAGCACAGTCAATTCAATATCGAAAGATATTAAATAAATTCAGAATTCATTGAGCTGTCGAAAGACAAAAAACTTTTTAATTGAAGAGTTTGATCATGGCTCAGATTGAACGCTGGCGGCAGGCCTAACACATGCAAGTCGAGCCTTGACAC
>NZ_LR877185.1:261515-303427 GCF_903995135.1 Pseudoalteromonas sp. 3J6
TTACTTAGCAGATAAACTAAACGGGCAAATTATTATTACTTGTCACGAACCTACTGTGTTTGTTGAACATGGCTTTGAGCGCATATCGTTATGAATATTGCACCAAGTAAACACCCATTAGCTCAATATAGAGTGTTTATGGGTTACCGGTATTTAGCTTATAACCAAGAGCTTAAGCAATTATTATTACAACTGAAAAGTTTTGGGTTGTTATTTTTAGTGGTGTTAGGCTCATCGATGTTGGGTTTGATATTGCTACTTTTTTTAGGTCTCGGAAAAATTATAGACAGTAGCGCAGCACCACAATACGGTGCACAAATGGCCTTATTTTATTTGTTATTACAAAGTGTGATGCTCAGCGCAATGAAGTCAGCAATTAAAAATAGTCAGCAGCGGCTATTCCAGCAAACTATTGCGCGATCAGTGTGGTTATATTTAGTTGATATTAAATTATTAACGCTAAGCAATGCTTGGTTAATAGCCAGTGTATTAATTGCGCTAGATTTAACGCTATCACAATGGGTTAAAGTACCGCACTTTGTTGTATTTATGTTGTTGCAATTTAGCTTGGGCGTTTTGTGCATATACAAACCCAGCGCACTGATATATGGCTTTATATTTAGCACGATATTAGTGTGTGTTCCTATTTATATGCAACCGCTCACCTATCATATAGGCTTTGCTTTACTGTTTACGCTGAGTCTTTTTGTTCCCGTGGTTAATGTTAACGGGCGAATTGCAGTAAGTTCAATATTTGGTTTTTGGTTTTGTTATTTACTAAACCATAGCTGGGTACTTGTTTGGCGCGTGTCGCTACTTTTATGTATATTTATGGCATCAGCGGCACTAATAAACGAACGTGCTGATTTGGTACCTATACTCGTAGTGTTGACCATGGCTTTTATTGTGCTCTTTAGTAGCTCTTTGCAATTTGATTGCGGTAAAGTTCACGAGCAGTATCGATTGTTTTTTAAAACATGCCAGCGAGAACGTGCCTTTTATATTAGCCAGTTTTTACCTAGCCTATTGCTGTTTTTAGTAGCAACGATAAGTTATAGCGTTATTTTTGGTCACATTCATATTGCGTTATTTTTTATTGGTAATATGTGGTGTGTAATACAGGTTTACTTTGCGCAAAAAAAACCAGCGCATTATGCGCTGGTTTGGCTAATTTTAGCAGGGTTAATGCTAGCTTTACTAAATTAGTTAAGCTGCATCTGCCTTTTTAGCTTTGCTATTACGCGCTGCTTTGCCAGCAAGTAAATCTGCAGGGTCAAAGTCATCAACATTAATCACGTCTAGACGATCTTTTTCTACTGCAGCGAGCTTATCGGCTTCTGCTTGGCTTAAAATACCCGCTTCTAAACCCATTTGCGCCACTTTATCAAGCTGGAAGAATGGTAGCTTTACGCCTTTCTCTTTACATACACGCTCAAACAATGGCTCTACTTCTAGAACGTCTTTAAGCGTTTGCTCTTGACGGCCTACAAGATTAAGCGGTTCGTTTGTAAGGTATACATAGCTTGCTAAACGATTACGTGTTTCGCTAGGAACTTGTAACAACTGCGCTAGTTTGTGCTCAAGTTTGTCGGTAGGTTTACGAACCGGACGACCAAACGGGAATAACAATACTTTTAAAACACCACGTAGTGGAGCCGACGGCATGTTATTGATTAAGTCAGCAAGTGCACGCTGGCAGTGGTAAAGGTGATCCTGACAGCTCCATTGAACCAATGCAAAATCTTCTTTTTTACGGCCTTCGTCGTTGTAACGTTTTAGCGTTGCAGATACTAAGTAAAGGTAACTTAATAAGTCGCCTAAACGTGCTGAAATACGTTCTTTACGTTTAAGAGAACCACCAAATACCGCCATGCTAATGTCTGACATAAGTGCAAGTGATGCACTAAAGCGAGACGCAATACGATAAAACTCTGCCGTTTCGTCTTTGTATGGCACGCTAGTAAAGCGAGCGCCAGTAAGCGCAAGCCACTTAGTACGTACTAAGTTAGACATGGTAAAGCCAATGTGACCCATTAGCGCTTTGTCAAATACGTTAAGCGCTTCTTCGCGGTCTTCAATTTCACACGCACCTAGCTCGGTAAGTACAAATGGATGACAACGAATTGCACCTTGACCATAAATAATCATATTACGGGTCAAGATGTTTGCACCTTCAACGGTAATGGCAATTGGTGCACCTTGATAGCCACGACCCAAATAGTTATTTGGCCCAAGCATGATCCCTTTACCGCCTAGCACGTCCATTGCATGAATGGTTGAATCGCGCATTTGCTCGGTAAGGTGGTACTTAATAATCGCCGATACAACTGATGGCTTTTCGCCTAAATCAACTGCGCCAGTAGACATGCTTACTGCAGCGTCTGAGCTGTAAGCATAACCAGCAAGTTTAGCCATTGATTCTTCAACCCCTTCCATTTTACCAATAGGTAAGCGGAATTGACGACGAATACGGCTATAAGCACCGGTTGCTACTGCAATCATTTTAATGCCACCGGCTGAATTTGACGGCAACGTAATTGCACGACCAACCGATAAACATTCAACTAGCATACGCCAGCCTTGACCAGCCATTTCTGGGCCGCCAATAATGTAATCAAGTGGGACGAAAATATCTTTACCGCGAGTAGGGCCGTTTTGGAACGGCACATTAAGCGGGAAGTGACGACGACCAATTTCTACCCCAGGGGTATCTGTTGGGATAAGTGCACAGGTAATACCTGGCTCTTTAACGTCGCTTAATAATCCATCTGGATCTTGTAACTTAAATGCTAGACCAAGTACCGTAGCTACAGGCGCAAGTGTTATGTAACGTTTGTTCCATGTAAGGCTTACACCAACTACTTCTTCGCCATTCCATTGCCCTTTACAGACTACACCGTAGTCTGGAATTGAGCTTGCATCAGAACCCGCCTCTGGCGAGGTAAGTGCAAAACATGGAATTTCTTGACCGCTTGCTAAACGCGGTAAGTAATGATTTTTTTGGTCTTCAGTACCATAGTGCTGTAATAGCTCACCTGGACCTAACGAGTTAGGTACACCAACAATTGACGAAAGCAATGTTGATTTACTGGTTAGTTTTTGCAGTACACACGATTGTGCAAATGCAGAGAATTCTAAGCCGCCGTATTCCTTTTTAATGATCATGGCAAAGAACTTGTTATCTTTTAGATATTGCCATACATCCTGAGGTAAATCAGTCAGCTCATGCGTAGCTTCCCAATCATCAAGCATACTACATACAACTTCAACAGGGCCGTCGATAAATGCCTGCTCTTCAATAGTAAGTTTTGGAACTGGATACTGGTGAAGCTTTTTCCAATCTGGATTACCACAAAATAAATCCGCTTCCCACCACGTAGTACCGGCATCAATAGCTGACTTTTCGGTGTCAGACATGCTCGGTGTTACTTTTTTAAAGATGGTGAAAATAGGTTTGATAATGTATTGCTGGCGAATACCAGTAACAGAAAGAGGCACTGCGATGATTAAAAAGATCACCCAGCTAATTAAACCAAAAGCACCAGCAAAGGTACCAATTAATAATGTTGCGGCAGAAACACCAAGTGCTGTGTTCCAACTCGCTCTGTGGTAAAGCGCAATGCTGAGCAGTGCGATTAAACCAAGTGTAAATATGAGTGTCATTGCTAATTCCTTAATAGAGGTCAGACCACCTCGTTTAGAGTAGCGCTAGTAACGCTAAGTTTCAAGTACATTACTTAGATTAAAGTGTAGTTATCGGTACGATTATTACAATCCGTTGTATGTTATACGAACAGTTTGACAGTAATCGTTTATTTTGGCTTGTTATAAAAAATATAAGCGTTAAAAAATCACTTAATCTAATAGTAATATAAGTTTAATTAAGTAAATATACTTATGATGTTCAGTGTACGCTTATTAAAAATAGAACGATATTAATTGATATCGTTCACGACACCATTTACCGCCGTTTTTGTGTGTTATAAACAATCAAAGTGTTGTGCTTAAGCTGTGAAGGAGCTAAGAGTCGAGAAATGATACATAGTATATTAGATAATATTGAATGATTAATTAGTAGTATTTGGTAGGAGGTAAATTGATAATACCTAATAAATTAAAAATGAATGATGAGGTTAGGATAATTGCGCCTTCAAGAAGTTTATCAATTATTGACAAAGAGACTCGAGAAATAGCAAATAAAAGATTTGAAGAGCTTGGCCTCAAATTATCATTTTCAAAAAACTGTGAATTAATAGATGATTTCTCGTCTTCATCCATAGAAGAAAGAATTGAAGATTTACATGAAGCATTCTTAGATAAAAAAGTAAAAGCTATCTTTACTGTTATCGGGGGCGATAATGTAAATCAATTACTAAAGTATATTGACTATACGATTGTTAAAAGAAATCCAAAAATTATTTGTGGTTATTCTGATACTACAGCTTTATCAAATGCAATATTTCATAAAACTGGACTAGTAACTTACTCTGGGCCTGCATACTCAACTCTGGGAATGCTCAAGGGGATTGACTTTTCAATAAATTATATTAAAAAGTGTTTATTCTCAAGTGCTCCTTATGAAGTTATAAATCCAGCACAGTGGAGTGATGACTTATGGTTTATAGATCAGGAAAAAAGAAACTTTTATAAAGACAATGGTATAAAAGTTTTAAACCATGGCAAAGCAGAAGGAAAAATAGTTGGAGGGAACCTTTGCACTTTAAATTTACTTCAAGGAACTGAATTTATGCCTGATTTAACAAATTCTGTATTATTTATTGAAGATGATGAGTTAACATCCCCTTCAAACTTTGACAGAGATCTTCAATCATTAATTCATCAAAAACATTTCGATAAAGTTAAAGGAATAGTCATTGGGAAATTTCAATTAAAGTCAGAAGTATCTGAGGTCTTACTTAAAAAAATTATAAAATCTAAGCGAGAGCTAGCGTCAATCCCCGTGCTTTATAATTTAAACTTTGGACATACAACACCCCATATATGTTTTCCTATTGGTGGATTTGTGAAAATAGATACGGAAAGTTATAAACAGATAATAATAGAAAAACATTAGCTAAGAAATATTCGAGTCAATAGCCTTAATATAATTATCAATATAAATTTGTATCCACTTGCTAACGCTCTTCAGCTGTTTAACAATAACGTCATTAAAGAAATAAAAATAAATTATATGCACACAAAAATCCAAAGTGAAACCAAAACTGTGACCGCGTGCCAGATTTAATTGTTTATTTAGTTTTAATTTATTGAATTTAAGGTTTATTTATTTTATGTGTGAATTACTTGGCATGTCAGCCAATGTGCCAACGGATATTTGTTTTAGCTTTTCAGGGTTGTTGGAGCGTGGTGGAAATACTGGCCCGCATAAAGACGGCTGGGGCATTACTTTTTATGAAGGTAAAGGGTGCAGAACCTTTAAAGATCCAGAGCCAAGTTACCAGTCAGAAATAGCAAAGCTGGTAAAAGCGTACCCAATTAAAAGTGTATCGGTTATTAGTCATATTCGCCAAGGGAATCGTGGTCGGGTGTGTCTTGAAAACACTCATCCGTTTACCCGAGAGTTGTGGGGGCGCGAAATAACCTATGCACACAATGGGCAGCTTTCAAATTATCACGATTTAAAACCAGAGTATTATCGCCCTGTGGGAAACACCGACAGTGAACTCGCTTTTTGTTGGTTACTTGACAAAATTCGCGAAAAATACCCAAAGCGCCCAAGTAATATGGCGTCGGTTTTTAGATATGCCGCCAAGCTTTCACATACACTGCGTGAAAAGGGCGTATTTAATATGTTATTGACCGATGGTGTATTTGTTTTAGCGTATTGTACTAATAACTTACATTATATAACGCGCCGTGCGCCATTTGGTAAAGCTACATTGATTGATGCTGACATGGTGATCGACTTTCAACAAGAAACCACACCAAACGATGTAGTAACGGTTATAGCAACAAGGCCATTAACTAATGATGAGCGCTGGCAAAAAATGCAGCCAGGAGAGTTTGTGTTATTTAAAATGGGTGAATTAATGTAGCTTGGGTAGCTAGAGTGAAACGAAACCCGACTCAAAGTTTCAAATTGATAAAGTGTATAAGTGTTAAAAATGAAAAACCCAAGTTATGTTTGTCACACTTGGGCCTTTCATTTGCACCTTGTAAGCAATTTACTCTGGTGTTATTTCGTTTTTCACTTCTGCAGGTAAAGCAGGTGGGTTGATCACGGTAAACGATTTCATTTGCACTTCAAACTGCTCCACACCTTTTTCACCCTTCCACATGCGCACTAGCATGTAATCCATTTCTGGGGCAAACCAGGCTAAAGCTTGGCGTTTATCGTTATCGTATAAGCGTTTAACTTTCACTGCTTCTACATTACCTATAGGCAGAGAAATCATTTCGGTTTCTACCACTTCAAAGTCGTAGTCACGGCAATTACCTTTTTTATCAACCAACGGAAACGAGAAGTTGGTTTTGCCTTTTTTAAGACCTTCACGAACTTGTACTTGATAAGAAATACCATCTTGGAAGTTATCATGCCATTGGCATTTTAACGGGTAATCGCTGGTGTTACTGGTAACCGTTTTGGTTTGACGGTCAAAGTTAATTTCATACTTTTTGTCAGGCCCAGTGCCTGTGCGGATCATAGCGTACTGAATTGGCTCTACGTTATCATTTATAAAGCTAAAGGTTGATGATTCTTGACGTGAGTCAGAGAAAATCATCCATTCAATATCACTGTGGTAAGTGACTTGGTAGTTATTATTATCGAGTTTTTTTAGTTCACGCTCGGCTTTGCCGTGATTAGTGCCTTTGCGCAAAATGTCATAACTAGCTTGATACTGGGTTAACTCGCCTGCAATCAGGCTGGTAGGAAGTAATAAAGTGCCCGCACATAATAGCCAAGCACTTAATTTTTTATTTTGGGTAGTGCGCGCCGTGTGCAGGAAGTTGTTTTTCGTCAAGAACTGCATAATCTGCTTCCATCGTAAGTCGTTGTTCACTGAACCACTTGACCACCAAAGGATAAATTATATGCTCTTGCGCATGCACACGTTTAGCGAGCGTGTCTGCTGTATCGTTTGCTAATACAGGCACTTTAGCTTGAAGAATAACGGGTCCGCCATCTAATTCTTCAGTTACAAAGTGAACACTAACGCCGTGGACGTCGTCTTTTGCATCAATTGCTCTTTGGTGGGTATTCAGCCCCTGGTACTTAGGCAACAAAGATGGATGAATGTTCAACATTTTTCCAACATATTTTTGCACTAAGCTAGGAGTTAGAATACGCATAAACCCAGCTAATACAACTAGATTTGGTTCAAAAGAGTCAATTATATGCATTAACTGGGCATCGTATGCTTCGCGGGAGTCAAACTCTTTATGGCTCAGTACTTGCGTTGCAATGCCTGCATTTTTTGCACGCTCTAACCCATATGCGTCTGCTTTATTACTAATAACAGCCGCAATATGAGCGTTTATCTCGCCGCTTTCACAGGCATCAATAATGGCTTGTAAATTTGAGCCACTGCCTGAGATCAAAACTACTAGACGAGTGGGTGCCATTACGCAGCACCACCTACAATTTCAACTTGCTCTTCGCCAGCAACCGCATCTTGAATCTCACCAAGGTGCCATGCGTTTTCGCCAAGATCTTTTAAAATGTTTAAACTGTTATCAAGTTGATCAGCAGGTACTACTAACACCATACCTACGCCACAGTTAAATGTGCGGTACATTTCGTGAGTGGTAATATTGCCATTTTCTTGCAACCAACTAAATACAGTAGGCCACTGCCAGCTATCACCTTTAACAACCGCTTTAGCAGATTCAGGTAATACACGAGGGATATTTTCCCAAAAACCGCCACCAGTAATATGCGAAAGCGCATGCACATCTACTTGCTTAAACAACTCAAGTAATGGCTTAACGTAAATGCGTGTTGGTTCTAAAAGGTGCTCACCTAAGGTTTTGCCATCAATCACTTGGTTAGTATCAGCGTTAGAGACTTCTAATACTTTACGAATTAGTGAGAAACCGTTTGAGTGAGGGCCGCTAGAAGCAAGCGCAATTAGCTGATCGCCTGCAGCTACTTTAGTGCCATCAATAATTTTTGATTTTTCTACCACACCGGTACAAAAGCCTGCCATGTCGTAGTCTTCACCATCATACATACCTGGCATTTCAGCTGTTTCGCCACCAATTAGGGCACAACCTGAAATTTCACAACCTTTACCAATACCGGTTACTACGTCGGCTGCTGTGTCTACATCTAGTTTACCCGTTGCATAGTAATCTAGAAAAAACAGGGGTTCAGCGCCTTGTACTATTAAATCATTTACACACATCGCAACTAAGTCGATACCTACAGTATCGTGCTTTTTAAGGTCAATTGCTAAACGTAACTTAGTGCCAACACCGTCAGTGCCTGCTACAAGTACGGGTTGCTTATAACCTTCAGGAATTTCGCAAAGTGCGCCAAAACCACCAATTCCGCCCATCACTTCAGGACGACGAGTTTTTTTAACTACGCCTTTAATACGCTCAACAAGTGCATTACCAGCGTCGATATCTACGCCCGCGTCTTTATAGCTTAGAGACTGTTTTTGTTCGCTCACAGGTTTTCCTCAAAATAGTTGTTTTGATGCTTACTTAGAAACGCGCGTATTTTACAACAATTGCAAGGGCGCGGCTAGTTGAAATCTGGATTTGATTTTAAAGACAAGGACACTTGTCCGCTAGTTGCTGTATTAGTAACCAAAAAAAGCGCCTAATGGCGCTTTTTAATATGGAAATAAAAATTAATACTACAAATTAGGCTTTAGCTGTAAGTATCGCTCTAAGTGGAGCAGGGTAGCCTTCAATGGTTCTACTTGTGTCAGTAGGGTCTAAAAAGTCAACTAAAGATTCGTTTTCCATCCAGTCAGTTTTACGCTGCTCGTCGAGCGTTGTAATAGCGCAATCTTTAATTTGCACATCCTTAAAGCCAACACGTTCCATCCACAGTTTTAATGCAGCAGTGCTTGGAATAAACCATACATTACGCATTTTCGCGTAGCGGTCGGTCGGAACCAGTACGGTGTTTTCATCGCCTTCAATAACTAAGGTTTCAAGCACCAGCTCACCGCCTGGGCGAAGCTGTGCTTTTAATTGCGCTAAAAAGTCGATAGGTGAGCGACGGTGATAAAGTACTCCCATCGAAAATACCGTATCAAATGCTTTAAGTTCTGGTAGGGCTTCAACACCTAATGGTAATAAATGCACGTTTTGATCTGGGTTAAAGTGTTTAATAGCCTGAAATTGGCATAAAAATAAGTCAGATGGATCAATACCTACCACAAACTGAGCACCTTCACCGCGCATACGCCATAGGTGATAACCCGAGCCACAACCAATATCTAATACAGTACGGCCTTTTAATGGCTCAATATGCGGTAGGAGTCGATCCCATTTCCAGTCACTGCGCCATTCTGTATTAATGTCGATACCGTGCACATTAAATGGGCCTTTACGCCAAGGCATCATCCGTTTTAATAAATGCGTGGTTTGTTTTTGCTCGCCTTCAGTCATTTCGCCAGGCGCGCCTATTGCTACTTTGCTGACAATATCAACGTGGTTTGTTGATACCTCAGGTAAGTTTTTTAGTACTTTCTGCCATTGAGGCAAATCGCCATGGCTAGCCTCTTGTTGCCAATGCTTTAATTGCGCGGGCAAGGTTTCTAGCCAGTGGCTAAGTGGGCTTTGTGCAATTGCAGCGTAAAATTGGTTAAACCATGCAGACATGTGTCACTCTCTAAATTATTTAATTGCTACCATTGAGCAAAAATTAAAACATTGATACCACACTTGCGTTTGGCTAAAACCAATGTCGCTTAAACGTTGTGTATGTGTGCTAAGTGTATCGGGGCGCATTACGTTTTCAATGGCGGTACGCTTTTGGCTTATTTCAAGCTCAGAGTAGCCATTATGACGCTTAAAGTCGTGGTGCAAGTCAATCAATAGGTTATCGCATTGCTCGTTTTCGGCTTTAATTTTTTCACTTAGTAGCAAAACGCCACCGGGCTTTAAATTAGCGTATATTTTTTCAAGTACCGCTTTGCGCTGCGCTGGTGGAATAAACTGCAGGGTAAAATTCATCGCCACTACCGATGCATTTTGAATATTAAGCTCGTTAATATCACCTAAAGTTACAGTTACAGGAACGTCTGATCTGAACCCTTGTAAATGTACCTTACAACGCTCCACCATGGCTTGTGAGTTATCTACAGCAATAATGTGGCAGCTATCAGTTTGAATATTACGGCGCATACTTAGGGTAACCGCCCCTAACGAGCAGCCTAGGTCATACAAATTTGAATTTGGCTGAGCATACTCACCGGCTAATTTCCCCATAGTACTGACTATGGTGGCGTAACCGGGTACCGAGCGTTGGATCATGTCGGGAAATACTTCAACCACATTTTGATCAAAACTAAAGTCTTTTACTTGTTGCTCAGAGGCATAAATACTGTCTTTTATACTCACGAAGGCAGTCTCTTTGAAAATAATAGTGCTATTTTAACATTTTATACTGGATAGTCAGTGATAAATTCAGTAGCTTGACTAGAATTATGAAGAATAAGTATAAAAGAGATTATTAAATGAGCAAAAGTAAAGTTATTAGCACCGACGATATATTAGCAACATTATGCCACTCAGTAACGGGTGTACTTTCATCAGCCAGCGGCAACGAGATCAGCTATTCAGCCATGGTACAAAAAATTACTCGTACTTGTATGCGACCAGACATAGGCTGTTTTGTTTTATTTGATGGGGGCTTTACCGGTTTAGTCGTTACCAACTTTACGGCGCAAGCTGCGATGGAAATTTACGGCGACTATATGCGTAATATGGGCATGCCAGAAGAGGAGATCGCGCATAGTCACTTATCTGATGACGTTTCAAACGTGATGGGTGAGTTGATGAACCAAATAGTGGGCGACTTCACGTCAAAAGTGCGTGAACAGCTACATACCTCTATTACCCAAAATCAGCCAAAAATGATGGCTATTAACAAGCAAGTGCAAATATCGGTTGATACCACTATGGATCGTCCGCAAGCACGCCGTGTAACGTTTACCACTCGCAACCAAAATATCTTCTATTTAGAGTTGGCGATGGATAAAACAGAGTTTATTAAACTTCACGATTTTGACATTGTAGAAGCCATAGACCCAGACGACATTATCGCAAACGAAGCCAAGCAAAAAGCGGATAAGGAAAAAGCAAAACAGCCAAAGCAAGATGATAGCGACGATGACTTTATGGCCGAATTAGGGCTTTAACGTTTTTACGTAGGTTGGGTTGAGTGAAACGAAACCCAACGAGCTTTTGAGCTGTCAGTTTGTAGCTATCAGTAAATTATAAAAAACGCGATTTAGTATCGCGTTTTTTATTAACGAGGGCTTTCATTATGAACTTGTGTGTCATTGAATTTTGGCTGACCGCTGACCGCTGACCGCTGACCGCTGACCGCTGACCGTTCAATTATAGGGATTCTCACCCATCGCAATAGCTACACAAAAAATCCGTAAATCCAGCTCTAGCTGATGGTACTGCGGCTCCATATGGCAGCATAATTTATAAAAGCCTTTGTTATGATCTTTTTCTTTAAAATGAGCGAGTTCGTGCACCACTAATGCTTTTAATAATGGCTCAGGGGCGCGCAATAAATCGCTGTTTATTGCTAAATCATGCTTGCGGGTTTTACCTTGCATACGGTACGTGTGGGTACCGAGCGCATTGGTAACCATATCACCTTGTTTTTTAAACGCAGCGCGTCCAAATGGCGGGGCGTTTTTTAAATACTGCTTTTTAAGCTCAGTGGCGTAGCTATACAGTAACTTATCACTGGTAATACGATGCGCCTGCGGGTACTTTTTAAGTAAATACTCACTTACCCTTCCTGCTTTTATTAGTCCTAATACTTGCTCAACGATATTGGCAGGGTAGCCGGTAAAGTAACGTGCGTATTCACTCATTATTGTCTCTGTATTTTGAATTTATTTTTAAAAAAGTGCTTGCTGGTGGGCTTCTTTTTCGCCACTAAATGGATTGAGTACGTTGTGATTATACCCCAAATCTTGGCAAAACTGGCGAGCTAGTAAAGGCGCTTCACGGTTATCAGCGGTATGAAAAAACACATAGGGGCTTTTGCCCTCATCGAGCCACTGGCTTACTTTGCTAAGCCAAGGCTGATAAAAGGTCTTATAATCGTTTTCTAAATCAGCAATAACAAAGCGCGCCATAGGCTGCGAGCCAGTAGCAATAGCGTGCACTGGTAAATGCGGTTTTTTCTGTTGTGCGTCTATTAGGGCTTCGGTGGTTGCCTTTACTGCAAAGAGCGCCCGAGTATCCATAGCAATGCGATTTATATTGTGTGCCATTAAAAGCTGATTAAGTGCGATTTCGGCCTCACCTTTTTTGAAAAAATCAGGGTGGCGTACCTCAACCCCATAGTTTAGCTCTTTAGGAAGTAAATCTATAAAAGCGGCAAGCTTAGCTATATGTTGTGGCGCAAACGCTTTAGGTAATTGCAGCATTATTTGCCCTGTTTTTTCAAATAGAGGGCCGAATAAATTAAGCCAATTAGTTAGCTCATGTTGCACGTTAGTAAGTTGGAGTTCGTGACTAAAGCGCCGATGAAATTTAAAGGTAAATTTAAACTCATCAGGTACACTGGCAGCCCATCGTAATACAGTGTCAGGTGAGGGGTCGGCGTAAAAGCTAGTATTACCTTCTACCGAATTAAAATGCTGCGCATATTCGCTAAGCATATCGGCATTTTTACACTGGCGTGAAAATAAGTTTCCTTTCCATGCGTTGCTCGACCACTGCGGGCATCCAATATAAAGCATACAAACAAAAGCCTTGTTATAAAGTGCCGGTAGTGTAACAAATAACAAAACGGTGCGCTGTAAATTCAACCCCGAAAGGTAAACACGCCCTAGCATCTTCAACCGACTTGGGTATAATGCAGGGCTTAATTTGATTATTTTGAATTGCTAGCGGTTTTATTTTCATTTTGGTGTTTATAAAAACTTTTAAAACAACAGTGTTTAACCGCTATATGCCTTTTATCTGACAGGAAAACTATGCGCTCTATATACTGCGGACAGCTAAATAAAACTCACGTAGATCAGGAAGTTGAACTATGTGGCTGGATCAACAAACGACGTGACCTTGGCGGACTTATCTTTGTCGATTTACGTGATAGAGAAGGTTTAGTACAAGTTGTATTCGATCCGGAAGTTGAAGGACTAATGGAAACAGCTAACAAACTTCGTCAAGAATTTTGTGTTCAGTTAAAAGGGATTGTACGCGCTCGCCCAGATAGCCAAGTAAATAAAGACATGGCAACCGGCGAAGTAGAAATTTTAGGCACGGGTTTAACTATTATTAACCGCTCTGAGCCTATGCCACTTGATTTTAACCAAGTGAACTCAGAAGAGCGTCGTTTAAAATACCGTTACTTAGATTTACGTCGTTTAGAAATGAGCGACCGCATTAAATTACGTGCTAAAGCAAGCAGCTTTGTACGTCGCTTTTTAGATGAAAATGGCTTTTTAGATATCGAAACGCCAGTGCTAACTAAAGCAACGCCCGAAGGTGCTCGCGATTACTTAGTACCGAGTCGTGTTCATAAAGGTAGCTTTTACGCATTACCACAGTCACCACAGTTATTTAAGCAATTGTTGATGATGTCGGGTTTTGACCGTTACTACCAAATTGTTAAATGTTTCCGTGATGAAGACTTACGTGCTGACCGTCAACCTGAGTTTACTCAAATAGATTTAGAAACCTCGTTCATGAGCTCTGATCAAGTACGTGGTATGACAGAGAAAATGATCCGTGAAATGTGGCAGTCATTACTAAATGTTGATTTAGGTGATTTCCCAATTATGCCTTACTCTGAGGCAATGAGCTTATATGGTTCTGATAAGCCAGACTTACGTAACCCAATGAAGCTAATTGATGTAGCCGATTTAGTAAAAGACGTAGAATTTAAAGTATTCTCAGGCCCAGCAAATGATGAAAAAGGCCGTGTTGCAGTACTAACGGTACCAGGTGGCGCATCACTTTCTCGTAAGCAACTAGATGATTACACTAAGTTTATCGGTATTTACGGTGCTAAAGGTTTAGCATGGATGAAAGTAAATGACCGTGATGCAGGCGTTGAGGGCGTGCAATCGCCAATCGCTAAATTCTTAAATGAAGACGTGATCACGCAGTTACTTGAACGTACTAATGCACAAACAGGCGATATCATTTTATTTGGTGCGGATAAACGCAACACCGTAAATGAAGCCATGGGTGCACTTCGTTTAAAAATTGGTATTGATTTAGAAATTACTAATTTAGATAGCTGGGCACCACTTTGGGTTGTAGACTTCCCAATGTTTGAAGAAGATGACGAAGGCACATTACACGCTGTACACCATCCATTTACTGCACCAAAAGATATTAGTGCAAGTGAGCTTGAAGCAAACCCAGCAGCGGCTATTTCAGATGCTTACGATATGGTATTAAACGGCTACGAAGTGGGCGGTGGCTCGGTACGTATTCATAATGCAGATATGCAAGAAGCGGCATTTAGAATTTTAGGTATTGAAGCGCAAGAGCAGCAAGATAAATTTGGTTTCTTACTTGATGCACTTAAATACGGCACACCACCGCATGCTGGTTTAGCGTTCGGTTTAGACCGTTTAGTTATGTTGCTATGTGGTACTGATAACATTCGTGACGTTATTGCTTTCCCTAAAACAACACAGGCATCGTGCTTATTAACCGATGCGCCTAGCAAAGCAAACAGCGATTCGCTGACAGAGCTTGCTATTAGTGTAGTTGAGAAAGAATTACCAAGCGCAGAATGAAACCCTAGTGTTTAGTTAGATCAAAACCCCTTAGGCTAAATACCTAAGGGGTTTTTTGTTTGGCATAACCCAATTTAGGTGCTTTATATTTATGAGTGAGCTATTTAAAGATAGTCATTATTTCGATCAGCTATTTTTAAACTTTACAGCAAATGCAAAGCGCTTTAGCAATATTGAGTTTGAACAATGTCAGTTTATTGAGTGCGATTTTAGTCACAGCCAGTTTAGTGCCTGTCGGTTTATAGAGTGTGAATTTATTAACTGTAATTTGGCTGAGCTTAACTGGAATTACAGCTCCTTAGAAGAGGTGAGCTTTGCAAACTGTAAGCTCAATAGCATAGTGTGGGGGCAAGTAAATTGGCCGCAATTAGCGCTAACGTCACCGGTGAGTTTTAATCAGTGTGAGCTGAGCCATAGTTCGTTTTTTGAATTACAGTTAAAAGCGTTAACAATGACGAGTTGTTTTGCCAAAGATGTTGATTTTAGGCACGCTAACTTAACTCAAAGCAACTTCTCGGATACTGACTTTAGAGACAGCCTGTTTCATCAAACTAATTTGAGAAAAGCAAACTTTGTTGGCGCAACGCAATTTAATATTGATATAACAAGCAATGATGTGAGTAATGCAAAGTTTGAACGGCTTGAAGCGTTAAATTTATTAGCTGGACTTGATATCGAGCTGGTTGATTAGCCGCAAGAGCTTACGGCTAATACGTTATTATATTTGCTATTAGCAAGCAGGGCCATTTTTGTTGCGCGCGCTAGCAAGTGCACGGGCTATGCTCAGTAGCTCAGGCGAAATATCATCAGCGCCATCTTTAATCAGTTTGGTTACATCACCAGATGAATATAAGCTATCACGCGGCGATTTAATTCCCAGCTCTCTCACAAAGTCTTTGGTTTTACCTGTACTGCCGGTTTCAATGAACTTAAAAATAATCCGTTCGTTGTTACTTTTCGGCTCGGCTTGTAACACTTTAATTTCTTCTTGGTAGGCTTCAATTCTGCTTTGGAGAATGTCGATGCGTTGTTCAATGCTGCTATATGATTTCATGAATGGATTCTTCTGCGATAATAGTAAAACAATAATCGCTATTATCGCACAAATTAGCAAAGGCGCGCGCTAACCTTTATAATAAAAATTAATGTTAGTTAAAAATGTATAAGTAATACAAGGGAATGCATGTTAAAAATTATAAAAAAGCGTTTAATGTTAAGTGCACTGACTTTAAGCTCTACGCTATTTGCATCATCAAGTTATGCCCAAGACGATGCAATCATTGATGAAAGTCGTAATCGCTCTATACCTGTAAAAATTACCCTACCAGCTAACCACCTTAAGTGCAGCGCGCAAGTCAAATGCCCAGTGGTATTTGTAAATGCAGGATATGGCATTAGCCACAATAAATACACTTTTGCGAGTAAGTTATTTAATGCGCAAGGTTATTTAAGCATTGCGGTAGCGCATGAGCTTAAAAGTGACCCTGCACTTAATCGTGCGCAGCCATACCTAACTACTCGTATGGAAAATTGGCACCGGGGTGTTGTAACACTCAAGTTTTTAGTTAATGAGCTAAGTGTTAAATACCCTGAGTATGATTTTACAAAACTCACTTTATTTGGCCACTCAAATGGTGGAGATATTTCAGCCTTGTATGCAGCTATTTATCCAAGTGGAGTAAGCCAATTAATTACGCTCGATCACCGCCGCATGTTATTGCCACGCAATAAAAACACACGCGTGCTCACACTGCGCGGTAGTGATTATCCAGCCGATGCAAACGTGCTTTTAACCGATAAAGAGTTAACTGTTTATCCTGTTACGCAAACGTTGATAGAAAAATCACGTCACAACGATATGTGCGATGGCGGCCCTAAATGGTTGGTAGATAAAATGAGCAAAGAGGTAGCGGCGTTTTTAGATAATTAGCTAAGATATATTTCAAGCCAACATTATGCTGGCTTGATATATAAAGGTTTAAGCTGACGCAGAATTTTTAGTGCGATCAAACAAAGCATGTATATTTATTGCAGGTTACCCTTGGGGCGTAGCAAACTGCTTTATTGGCTGTTCCTTTATTTCCATATCTTCTGTAGGAATTGTTAAAAGTGAATAGTTTGTTCTAATTGTGATGATATCGGCAAATTTACCATTAATGTACAAGTTTACAAATGGGGTAAGTGTCCCCACCAGATACCTCTTACCTGGATCTAATGCAAACCTCTTTTCTATGCCTTTTAGTTCAATAAATTTGACTTCTAGGGCCTCGAATTCTAATGATGACAATTGCTTGTAGGCGCGTCTGCGTCCCTGTATGGGTTGCTCTGACATACCTGTATCTAAGTTATTCTCTTTTAAATCGTAATACCTATCTTCTTCAAATACATACATCGAGTTTAAATCGATTCCTTGCTTATTAAAAGCGAGAGAGCTTAGCTTAACTTTATATGGTGTTGTGTTAGCTAATCTGATATTCGTTGTACACTTAGTATCTATATGACAAAAAGTGAAAGAGGAGGTCGCGATAGGGCTTTCTGTAACTTCTTCAGCCTTAACAAGAGAAGAGTAACTTATTAAACAAACTATAGTGATAATAATTTTTTTCATTGGGCTGCTCGTACTGCATTTTAAAAAGATATGATGAGTTTAGTGAGATTTATTGTCACTATCATCATAACTTATTTCATACTCGCTAAATAAAGTATATAAGCTAGCGCTGATTACCCTTTTGGTGTAGCAAACTGTTTTGTTGGCCGTTCCTTTATTTCCATATCTTCTGTAGGAATAGCTAAGAGTGAATATTTTGTTCTTATGGTAATAATATCAGCAAATTTACCGTTAATGTACAAGTTGACGAACGGTGTAATTGTACTTACTAAGTATTTCTTTTCAGGGTTTAAAGCAAACCTTTCTTCCATGCCTTTTAGTTCAATAAACTTTACTTCAAGCGGTTCGAACTCTATAGAAGATAATTTTTTGTGAGCACGTCGACGCCCTTGTATTGGTTGTTCGGGGACTTTTGCACCTGGGTTCTCTGCTCTTATTGAGAAGTATTCATCCACTTCGTATATGAACATTGAGTTTAAGTCGATACCTTGTTCATTGAAAGCCAGAGAGCTTAACTTAACTTGATAAGGCGAAGTATTTGTCAACCTTATGCTAGTTATACATTTAGCATCTAGGTGACAAAATGTATAAGAGGATGCAGCAATAGGGCTTTCGATAATTTCTTCAGAGTTAGCAAAAGTAGAGTAACAAATTAAAAGGAAAATAATATTTACTAAAGTTTTCATTGAGCTGCCCGCACTTTATTTTCAGAAGTCCAGTCTACGTGACTACACTCATGAACAACAGTATCTATTTTTCTATCAGTACCCACACTAAAAAACTTTTGCCAAACCCTATAATTCCATATCAGTTATAATAGGTAGCATCGCCAAATTCAGCACACTTATAGTTTTTGTGGGGTCAAATACATAGAACCAATAAGGTTAATTACTTTGCGCGCTTGGCGAATTAAAAATGTTCGTGTTGCCTCTAAATTAATTGAATTAATGAAGCCGTATAGTTTCATAACAGATACTATTTTTTATTTTTATCTGTGTTAGTAGAATTGTGCAATATATTAATAAAGTTGTTAATGCTTGCGGGGTAATTAGCATAGCTAACTCAATTTTTTTAACTCAGAAAGAGTTAATTCAATACCTGTTTTGTTTGTAACTTCGCAAATTGAAAAGTTATTGCGTGCATAGTGAGTATTTTCACTCATACCTATCCTTGATTATGTGATTTTTCACAGTCTACTAAAATATATTTGTTATCCAACCCTCTATATTTTATTCAAAGTTTAAGTTTCTAGATTATTTTCATTGCGGTATTTAGTTGCAATGGAGTTATTAAAAAATTAGCCTCTAATGCTTTACCTCAAGTTAAGTTAGCTTTATTGAAATACACAGGACCTATAGCGAAGCGTTTGCTGCGTTTTTTTGTTTTTATTACTCCACTAATTTACTAACCATCAGCGGGCTATTATGTAGCGTTTATGCACAGGACATTTGTCGGCTATTTCGAGTAATCGTATTCAACATAGCGATTAGCCCACGTAGCAATAACATCGGCTGCGTAGTTAGCGTCTTCTTTATTACTGAGTAAGTGATCGGCATTATCTAAACTTATAAAGCTTTTTGGATGCTTGGCAGCGGCGTAAATTTTTTCGGCTTCACTAATATTCACGGTAGCATCAATAGGAGAGTGCATAACTAACAAAGCACGCTTAAGCTTACCTATATGGCTGTTATCGTATTTGGCGATGTCATCTATAAATTGTTTTTTAATCGTAAATTCCCGCCCGGCTAAACACACTTTTGCTTCACCCGATTGGTTTATTTCATCTAAATGAGCAGCAAAATTATGGGTAACGTGCTGAGCATCCGATGGCGCACCTATAGTCGTAATGGCCGATACTTCGGGTATGTGCTCTGCTGCTGCAAGCACCGCAGCACCACCTAAACTGTGGCCTATCAATAACTGAGGTGCTTTAAAGTGTGTTCTTAAGTGATTGGCTGCAGCCACTAAGTCTTGAATGTTTGATGAAAAGTTACTGTTGGCAAAGTCACCATCGCTATTACCAAGCCCTGTAAAATCAAAGCGTAATACAGCAATGCCTTGCTGAGTGAGCGCGCGACTTATTCGTGTTGCAGCCGCTACATCTTTAGAGCAGGTAAAACAGTGAGCAAATAAGGCATAAAATTTCACTTCACCAGAGGGCTGTTCAAGTTGTCCAGCGAGTTCTAATTCACCGCTTTTAAAAGAAACTTTTTGTCGCATGTAGAGAGCCTTAACAAGTTGATATAGTGTGTGATGCTGATAAAGAATAGATTGGTACGATGGGGTGAAAATTCAATACAAGCGTTATTTTGATCTTGATCAAGGCTGAGAAGGCTTGCTTATTGAGTGCGGACATATGTCCTTATAATTTCAAGGGGGTTTGTCTATCCTCGCACAGCATAAAAATGCAGCCTTTATTACTTGAATTAAGTAGTTAAGCTATATTTGAATGTAATACTAATTTCGTGTAGACCTGTGGCTTAAGCGAATTAGTAAATGGCTTCTAACAACCTACTTACTGGAATGTACCATGCAATTACCTACAGTTGATTATAAAGCGGACGATGCGGCTGCGCAATTTGTTGAATCGTTGAGAAATACTGGTTTTGGCGTATTAAAAAACCATCCTATTCCGCAATCTTTAGTTGAGTCTATTTATAAAAATTGGCAAGACTTTTTTAACTCAGAGCAAAAGCATGAGTTTTTATTTTCAAAAGAAACGCAAGATGGTTATTTTCCACCGTCGGTATCAGAAGTAGCTAAAGGCCATACGGTAAAAGACATTAAAGAGTACTTTCATGTTTACCCTAAAGGCCGTGTTCCTGCACAATTAGAAGCTGATGTGCGTGAGTACTACCGTTTAGCTAATGAATTTGCGGCAACATTATTAAGCTGGGTTCAGGCTGAAGCGCCTGAAGAAGTGCGTGCTAAGTTCTCTATTGATTTAAAAGATATGATTGCCCAGTCTGAGCAAACGTTGTTACGTATTTTACATTACCCGCCAATGACAGGTGATGAAGAGCCTGGTGCTATTCGTGCTGCTGCGCACGGTGATATTAACTTATTAACCGTATTACCGGCGTCAAATGAGCCAGGCTTACAAGTACAAAAAACCGATGGCGGTTGGTTAGACGTGCCATGTGATTTTGGTAGTCTAATTATTAATATTGGTGACATGTTACAAGAAGCATCGGGTGGCTACTTCCCATCAACGATTCACCGTGTAATTAATCCATCGGGCAAAGCAACAACCAAATCACGTATTTCATTACCATTGTTTTTACACCCTCGTCCAGATGTGGTGTTATCTGATCGCTACACAGCAGATAGCTACTTACAAGAGCGTTTACGTGAGTTAGGTGTAAAATAATCTTTTAGCATTTGTAATGCTCAGGTAAATAAAAAGCGGCTGTTTAGCCGCTTTTTTAGTATTTGTGTTTATTGATTTGGCACAAAGTAAATAATGGCATGCATTCTGAGCTACTAAAGGTATAATGCGCGCAACTGGCCACTTTGGCCTAATTTGAAATAGAGAGTTTATATGAGTTTTGATGGTTTAGGTTTATCACAGTCTTTAGTTAATGCGGTTTTAGAAAAGGGCTATGAAACGCCAACGCCTATTCAGGCTCAAGCTATCCCAGCAATTATTGCACGTCGCGATGTAATGGCTGCAGCGCAAACTGGTACCGGTAAAACTGCTGGTTTTACTTTGCCACTGATTGAGCGTTTATCGTCGGGCACTAAAGCAAAAAGTAATCATGTCCGTGCGCTTATTTTAACGCCAACCCGTGAGCTTGCCTTGCAAGTGAGTGAAAACGTTGAAGAATACGCTAAGCATTCAAACGTGAGTTCGTTTGTTGTTTACGGTGGTGTTAAAATTAACCCACAAATGCAGCGCCTGCGCAAAGGGGTTGATATTTTAGTGGCCACACCAGGGCGTTTAATTGATTTACACAATCAAAACGCGGTTAAATTTGATAGCGTTGAAGTACTGGTTTTAGATGAAGCCGACCGTATGTTAGACATGGGCTTTATCCATGACATTAAGCGCCTGATTGCAAAAATGCCTGAAAAGCGTCAAAACTTAATGTTCTCAGCCACGTTTTCGGATGATATTCGCGCGCTGGCAAAAGGGTTAATTAACGACCCCGTTGAAATTTCTGTTGCAGCTAAAAACACCACCGCAAAAAGTGTCACGCAAAGCGTATACGCAGTAGACAAAGCACGTAAAACGGCCCTATTAAGCCATTTAATTCGTAGCAACGATTGGCAACAAGTACTGGTATTTAGTCGTACTAAACACGGTGCTAATCGTTTAGTTAAGCAACTTGAACGCGATGATATTGTTGGTGCGGCAATCCATGGCAATAAATCTCAGGGCGCGCGTGTTAAAGCACTAGAGGGCTTTAAAAGTGGTGAAGTGCGCGTATTAGTGGCAACCGATATTGTTGCACGTGGTTTAGACATTGTTGAATTACCGCATGTTGTAAACTACGACTTACCTAATGTATATGAAGATTATGTTCACCGTATTGGCCGAACTGGTCGTGCGGGAGCATCAGGGCATGCTATTTCGTTTGTAACGGTTGACGATGCAGTAGATTTATACGGCATTGAGCGCTTTATTGGCGAGCTAATTCCACGTGCTGAAGAAGAAGGTTTTGAACCGGCTAACCCTGTTGCTGAGCGCGCACTCGATGCACGCCCGTTACCTGCTAAAAAGCCAAAGAAAAAACAACCATTTAATAAGCCTAAATCAGATAGCAGCAAGCCTAATAGCAAAAAGCCTAACAATGGTGGCAATGGTACGGGCCCACGTCGTGGTGGCTCTAAAAAGCCAGCAGCTAAAACCGATGATAATGCACAAAACCCATGGGCAAAGCGTCAATCGGTTGGG
The DNA here is from genome assembly GCF_903995135.1 of Pseudoalteromonas sp. 3J6. GTDB lineage: Bacteria > Pseudomonadota > Gammaproteobacteria > Enterobacterales > Alteromonadaceae > Pseudoalteromonas. The sequence continues at coordinate 283,951 of NZ_LR877185.1, forward strand.
GGCAGTGGTCAACGCCGTCGTCGTCCAGCAAATAACGACTAATTAGGTTTAGTTCGCTTTAATAAAAAACGCGCTTACTTTTACTGGTAGCGCGTTTTTTAATGCCTATTTTAAAGCTTTACTAACCGATTAAATAATTAACTGCTAATCCTACAAATAAAGTAACACTAACGCTCAGTAACGTTCCTAGCATTACATATTCAGTGAGTTGTTTATCTTTGCTGGCACTTAAGTCGCCAAATCTAAACACCGATTTAGCGGCAATTAAAAACCCAAGCCCTGCAAACTGATCTAATAAAATAAATGTCAGCATAAGTACTCTTTCAAGCATACCAATACTTTGTCCTGCTAAGGGGAGGCTACCATCACTAGAAAAGTGATTAGTTAAACGCTCTAACATCATTCTTATAAATACCGCACTGGGACTTAAAATAATAAGGTAACCAGCTATAACCCACAGCACTTTATCGTTGCACAATAACGCCATCACATTGTCAGCAAATTGCTGATTGTCAGTTAGCCAAATACTTATCGCAATAATGACAGTGATATGTGCAATTTGGTCTAATAAAAAAGGCACTACGCCTTTATTTGAATACGATTTCGCAATATCAATAAAGTAGTGACTGATCATAACAATGCTGGTCGCCAGTAATACGCTGCTTAGTTGTTGCCAGCCAAAACTATATTCCCAAAGTGCCACTACGATTGCACTGGTAATTCCGTGAACCAATACATGGTAGTAAAGTTTTTTTGCTTTAAAATGACGGGTGTTTCTGTCGTTTACCCAGCTCATGGGTTGCCAATAAAAATCAGCGAGTAAGTGGCCAATAATCAGTGCAACGAGTAATAGTGAAAATTCCATTAGTCATGTCCTTGCTGTATGCTTTTAAGCTGTTGTTGTGCATGTAAAATAAATCGTTCTATCAGCTGATAGTTAGCAAGATTAAGCAGCTTAGTAACGTTTTCGCGGCTGGTGTTGAGCTCTTTAGCTAAAGCTGCATGGTTGTTATTAGTATGGGTTAAATATACATACAAAGCATTTGCTTGTTTTTGGGTTATTTTACACAGTAATACATCGACAAACGCTAGGTTTAGCTTAAAGCTCTCATCAACTGATTGATCTGCAATAGCAAATGTAAAACGCTGATTTGTCATTTTATCTAGCTCATGACCAGAGAGAGTAAACGCAGAGCCTGTAGCAGTTTTTATACTCGTACTAGGGTTATCTATGTGCCCCAACGCCATACTTTGGCGCAATTCATAACCGGCAGATTTTAACTGTAGATAAATAAGAATAGCGGTGGTAACTAACTGTTCACTTTTATCGAGTTGCAGTTGAAATGCATCCCCGCGGTAAATATCCCAAGATGTTGTTTTATTGCAATTTGCACGTAAACTTTGCTCTAGCTGGTAAAGCATGGCATCGTATTGTTGTTTAGGTATTTTTTGCGATTTAATAATATCGCCGCTGATCACACCAATCATAAAAATCCAAATAGATTATTTATATGTAACTAAATTTGGTTACATTGTTAAATGTAACCGTATTTGGTTACATTGGGTTTGGTAACTAATTTAGGTTACTTAACACGCAATTGCAAGTATTACTCATTGGGACATAATAATGACCTCACAACAAAGCAGTAAACCTCGTGTAGGTATTTTTGTCGATGTACAAAATATTTATTACACCTGTCGCGAAAGCTACGGTAAAAACTTTGATTACAATGCCTTTTGGCGAATGATGGAGCAACAATACGATATAGAATGTGCGTTCGCCTATGCAATATACCGAGGTGATGAAAAGCAAAATCAGTTTCAAAATATTTTGCGCGCTATTGGCTTTGAAGTAAAACTAAAACCCTTTATTCAACGCCGTGACGGCAGTGCCAAAGGCGATTGGGATGTGGGTATAACCATAGATATGCTAGAGCAGGGGAAGCAGCTTGATAAAGTTATTTTACTCTCGGGTGACGGTGACTTTGCATTATTACTTGGGCATTTAAAAAATCAATATAATGTTCCGTGTGATGTATACGGTGCTGATAAATTAACCGCAGAGGTACTTAAGCAAAGTGCCGAGCAATTTCATTTAATTGACAAACAGCTACTACTTTAAAAAGTATAAGTATTGTATTTTTGATTTATTTTTGAGCAGAATGTTTGCGTTGATCATGAGAGTATTTAATACAACGGGTGCATAGATTAATTAAGCCTAATTTAGGCTTTTTTTATGGCGATAATAAATTGGGTTTAGTGGATGAGTATGGTAATTTTAAGATTCAATTAGTATCAAGGAATTACATGCTTAACTACAGTAATATGCCATTAGACAGAGGCTCAAATGCGCGCAAAGATCCTACTTGGGTAGACGCAAAAAAAACAGCAGACAGTTTATGGCTTTTAGTTAAAGGCAATCACACCTTATTTGCTAACAGTAGCCCTGAGGTGGTGTATTTAGCTTACCAACAAGTGGCGCATTTAGATTTAACGCAGGCTATTCTTTTAGGATCAAATAAACAGGATAATGCCGTATTTGCGCTAGACGTAACTGAACTCGAAGAGTCGTTATTAGCAACGATTGTTGGTGATGCCAAGTTTGCAGATATTCGTCAATATGGTACTCAAGTAGCACTTGAAGATGGCTCAAATGCAGCGCTTGCTCGTGGGTTGTGTTACTGGCATGCCACTCATAGTTTTTGTGGTCGCTGTGGTACCAAAAATCACTTAGTTGAAGGGGGGCATTCACGTTTATGCGACAACGCAGCCTGTATGCACCAAACTTTTCCGCGTACCGATCCAGCCGTTATTATGGTAGTAACTAAAACATTTTCTGATGGGATTGAACGCTGCTTATTGGGTCGCCAAGCAACTTGGCCAAAAGGATTGTATTCCTCGCTTGCCGGGTTTGTCGATCCAGGTGAAACCCTTGAACAAACCGTGATCCGAGAAGTAAAAGAGGAAGCGGGCATTACCGTTGAAAAAGCAGAGTATATTGCTTCTCAACCTTGGCCGTTTCCTTCATCGATCATGCTTGGTTTTATTGCCACAGCAAGCAGTGATGAAATAAGCACAGAGCAAGATGAACTTGAAGATGCACGATGGTTTTCTCGCCAAGAACTTGCGCAATTTAAAGATTGGCAACACGAGGGGGAGCATTTAAAGCTACCTAGAGCTGATTCGATTTCGCGTTATTTAATTGAATATTGGCGTACTCAGATAGAAGGATGAATCATGTCGAGCAAAAATAAAAATACCCAATTAGTGTCATCAGGGCGCAAAAAAGCGTACACCCATGGCGTAGTTAATCCAGTGATACAGCGCGCTTCAACGATTGTGTTTGATTCTGTGAGTGAGCTTAAAGAAGCGGCTAAAACACGTGGCGACAAAACCTTGTTTTATGGCCGCAGAGGGACGACCACTCATTTTGCTCTGCAAGAGGCAATTACCGAACTCGAAGGCGGTGAGGGCTGTGCGTTATACCCATGTGGCGCGGCAGCGATAAGCCAAACTCTGTTATCGTTTTTAAAGTCCGGTGATCATATTTTAATAGTGGACACTGTTTACGAGCCAACCCGTGATTTTTGCGACAAGATATTAGCTGGGTTGGGTATTAGTACGACCTATTATCCGCCCATGATTGGCGCAGACATAAAAGAGTACATTCAAGACAATACCAAAATGTTGTTTTTAGAGTCTCCGGGTTCAATTACCATGGAAATTCAAGATGTACCTGCCATGGTGAAAGTAGCAAATGATCACAATTTAATGACGGTACTTGATAACACCTATGGTAATGGTTTGCACTATCGTCCGCTTGAACATGGTGTTGATATTAGTATTCAAGCCGCCACCAAATATATTGTTGGCCACTCTGATGTGATGATGGGGGTTGCTGTAGCTAATAAAAAGTATTGGCCAACACTTCGTGAACACTCTTATTTACTCGGGCAATGCACCAGTGCAGATGATGCGTATTTAGCACTACGAGGCTTGCGTACCATGGCAGTGCGATTAAATCAGCATGAAAAAGCCGCGCTAGAAGTAGCAAAATGGCTTGAGCAACATGCGTTGGTTGATCATATTCGCCATCCTGCGTTTACAACATGCCCAGGCCATGAATTTTTTAAACGCGATTTTGACGGTAGTAATGGTTTATTTTCGTTTGTAATGAAAGCGGGTAATCAACACGCCATAGATGCTTTTTTAGATAGCTTACAACATTTCAAAATGGGCTTTTCGTGGGGGGGCTTCGAGAGCTTAGTAACGGCAAACTTATCAATGAAAGGGCTGCGCTCGCAAACAGGGTGGGAGCATGGACCTGTTATTCGTTTGCATATTGGTTTGGAAGATGTTGAAGATTTAATTGCCGACTTACAGCAAGCATTAGTTATTTATGAGCAACATTTATAATTATTAATTGGTTAAATTACATTATTTGTTACAAAGCCTACCTCTGAGTAGGCTTTTTTTTGCTAGCAATTCAACGTGTTTACACTTAGTGTTGTTAAATAACGCTTATTTTAAAGTATGAACAACGTCATTAAGGATAGTCAATGGCAACACCATCACCTATTAACGTAGGGCGCTTAACCCAAATCGCGGGTTTTGAGCTGGTACGTATGTTTTTAACTAAACGAGGACTTATTGCACTGGCGGCTTTTGCGCTAGTGTGGCTTGTTATTTTACGTTACCCCATAGGCCAAGCTGTAGGTATAATCAGCTCGCCAGATTTTGAACAAATAGCCCGTGATATTTCCGGCTCTATTGGATTAAGTAAGTTACTTGATTGGCCTGAAGCCGAATTTGCTATGTATTGGCTTATTGCTTTGTATAGTTTTCCTGTTTTTAGCTTATTTATTTGTAGTGATCAAACCGTCGGTGACAGAGAGCGCGGTACGCTAAGGTTTTTATCATTACGCTCAACGCGCTTTGAAATACTCTTTGGTCGATTTTTAGGACAGTTAGCGGTACTAACCTGTTTAGTTGGCATCACGCTTATAGCGACATTGGCGGTGCTCGGGTTTCGCGAGCCGAGCTTACTTGCTGGTGGCCTTGGTCGTGCTGTTTCAATATTTTTAATACTCATAGTTACTTTTTCGCCGTTTGTAGCCTTAATGAGCTTAATTAATACTTTTGCGAGTTCCTCTCGTCTGGCAATTGTATTAGCTATTTTATATTTTACAGCCGGTGGCATTATTGTTGGATTACTGGAGTGGCAACTACCCGCATTAAGTGTGCTTGATTATTTATTCCCCGGTGTGCAAATAGAGCTATTAGCGGGACAAAACTTACCGTTATTGAGCGCATTAGCTATTCCACTTGTGCAAACAGCGGTGTTACTTGCAGTTGCTCAACGTATTTTTGCAAGGAGCTCATTATGAAATCATTAATAACAGGGCGTAATTTAAGTAAATCATATGGCTCAAAACTGGCTCTTGATAATGTGAATTTTGAGATTCAAAAAGGCGCGCCAGTTGCATTAGTTGGCCCTAATGGCGCAGGGAAAACCACTTTATTTAGTTTGTTGTGTGGCTATATCGCACCTAGCATGGGTGAGCTTGAAATACTCGGCCATAAACCAGGTAGCGCGGCTTTATTTAATAAAGTGAGTGCGTTACCACAAGATGCACAGCTAGATCCGCGTTTTAATATAGATAAACAACTTAGCTTTTATGCCAAGCTACAAGGTATGAGCACCAAGCAAAGCCAAATAGAGGCACTTCGAGTATTAGATTTAGTGGGTCTTAGCGAGGTTGCAAAAAACCGCGCAGGGGACTTATCTCACGGTATGCGCAAGCGCGTAACCATAGCACAAGCATTAATTGGTTCACCGCAAATTGTGATGTTAGATGAGGCCACAGCAGGACTTGATCCGATTCATGCCAGAGAAGTCAGGGAGCTGGTGTCTGAGCTATCGTCTCAAGCAACGTTTATTTTAAGCTCTCATGATTTAACTGAACTCGAACGATTATGTTCTCAAGTACTACATTTAGATAAAGGTATATTAAGCGAGCACCAAACTAAAGCGGCGAATACCGATAAGCATTTTTACACTTTAATGCTCAGTGAAGCATATCAAAATGTGGAGCAACAACTCCAAGCACTTGATGGTGTAAGCCGTGTTTATATGAGCCAACATAAAGAGTATGTGATTGAGTATCAACCAACGAGCGAGTCACTTGACATAGCGCTATTGCAATCTTGTCGCCAACATAATTGGCAGTACAGGCAGTTAGTAAATGGTCATACTCTAGAAAATCAAATATTTAAACAGGAGAAACTATAATGGGATTATTTAGTGGTTTAATGGGGAACGCCAGTGAGGTGGATGATGCCGACTTAGAGAAGGTATTGGCCAATACACTTATCGAGGGTGAGCGAGTTGAAAAGGCGTATAAAGTAGTTCGTGATATGTTTATCTTTACAAATAAGCGGCTAATTTTATTAGATAAACAAGGCGTGACTGGTTCTAAAATGGAAATGATCAGTATTGCTTACTCTAAGATAACTAAGTTCAGCAAAGAAAGTGCGGGGCACTTTGATTTAGATGCAGAGCTGAAAATTTGGGTTGGATCTGATCCAACGCCTATCAGCAAGGACTTTAAAGCTGGTGATAACATAAATGATGTTTATCGAATAATCAGCCAGTATTCATTATAGAAACAAACAAAAAGCGGTGTAAAATTAAAGTAATTGTTTACAGCTTGTTGCGATTACTTTAACATAAATTCCTCCAACACTTTCTTACAAATTCTCTAACAAATACAATTGCTTGATTCAGTTTTCGTTCAGTTTCGCGGCGTTAGCATACCCCCACTTTAGCAATGTAGTTAAAGTACAAAAACAATGTACATAGGGATGTTTCATTATGAAAAAGTTAGCAATTATTATTTCAGGTCTTTTATTATCAAGTGCTGCACACGCTGCAGATAGCTATCAATCAATCAGTAACTTAAGCTACGCAGAGATTGATAACAACGATACGATCAGCGTGGACTCAACTTACTACTTCTCTCCTAAAAGCACACTAGGTCCATACGACCAATTCGAATACATCAACAAGCAAAGCAACGTATTTGGTAGCTACGCTGATGACGATTTTGGCGATGTGACTGCTATTGGTGGTGAATACTTCGTTGAAGATTTTGTGGTTGGTGCGTCTTACCAAAATGCTGATTACAACTCTAACAACGAGTTATATACACTTTCTGCTGGTTATTTCTTTAACCCAGATTTACTTGCAAAAGTAAGATTTGTTGATCAAAAAGATGGTGATAACGTTACATTCTTTTCTTTAGCATACAACCACATGCTAAACGATACAGATTACGTAGGTATCACTGTTGAATCAGACGATGATTTTGATTCTCGTTCAGTAGCTGCTAAATACTTTGTTGATTTACAGCAAGGTAACTACTTAACAGTAGAAGGTACATTTGTAAGCCTTGACGAAGCAGATGACCAATGGAACGTAGAAACAAACTACTACTTCTCTAAAGCGACTTCTGTATTTGCATCTTACGATAAAGAAGACAACTACAGCTTTGGTGCTCAACACTTCATCAATAAAAACATTGGTTTAAAAGTGGGTTACGGCAACAACGCAGATGATTCAGATTACGATGCTTACTTTGCTAACATGCGTTTTCAGTTTTAATTGAGCGTTTAATCGCATAAATTAAAACCAGTTAAGTAGTAAAAAGCCCACATTTTGTGGGCTTTTTGCTGTGTGTAATAAATATGTAACTCTACTAATAGCTATATTTTAATTGTAACGGAATCGGCTCAGCATTTCGTGGGCCCCTCTGACACCCCATTGTATTTAAATTAAGATCGGTCATAATTAAATCAATGTTTTTATAACTGTAAAGGAATGTGTTTATGTCAGTATTTTTTATATTACTGGTTGTGGTGATCGTGGTATTTGCGATTAAAGATATCCGCCTTAACTTAATTACCCGACCTACTTTTAAAATGTTTAAAAAAGTATTACCGCCATTATCGCAAACAGAGCGAGAAGCCATGGAAGCGGGCGATGTTTGGTGGGATGGCGAGCTATTTAGTGGTGATCCTGATTGGCAAAAATTACACAACTATCCGCGTCCACAGTTAAGTGAAAAAGAAACTGCATTTATAGATAATCAAGTTGAAACTTTATTAGCTATGCTTGATGACTATAAAATAGTACAAAAAGATAAAGACTTACCCAAAGAGGTTTGGGACTTTTTAAAAACCGAAGGGTTTTTTGCAATGATCATCCCAGAAAAATTTGGCGGTCTTGAATTCTCTGCTATTGCTAATTCCACCATAGTGTCAAAAATTGCGACTAAAAGCTTAACAGCCGCCGTGACGGTCATGGTACCCAATAGCTTAGGTCCTGGTGAGTTATTACTGCACTACGGAACAACTGAGCAACAAGAGCGCTGGCTACCTAGCCTTACAAAAGGCGACGATGTGCCTTGTTTTGCATTAACGGGCCCTGAGGCTGGCTCAGATGCTGGCAGTATTCCTGATTCTGGTGTGGTGTGCAAAGGCGAGCATGATGGTAAGGAAGTGTTGGGGCTGCGTTTAAATTGGTCAAAACGCTATATCACACTTGCGCCAGTTGCGACTGTGTTAGGGCTTGCATTTAAAATGTACGATCCAGATGGGTTGTTAGGCGATGAAAAAGAGCTTGGCATTACGTGTGCACTCATTCCAACCGATCACCCAGGTGTTAAAACCGGCGAGCGGCATTACCCCCTAAATATGGCGTTTATGAATGGCACAACGTATGGTGAAGATGTATTTATTCCGCTTGATTGGATTATAGGTGGTCAGCAAGGTGCTGGGCGCGGTTGGCGCATGTTGGTTGAGTGTTTAAGTGCAGGGCGTGGTATTTCGTTACCGGCATTAAGTACTGCAACAGGGCATTTAGCGGCTAAAATGACTTCGGCTTACTCTGTTGTTCGCCAACAATTTGGTGTGTCAATTGGTCAATTTGAAGGGGTTCAAGAAGGGTTAGCACGTATTGGTGGTTTAACTTACGCGCTGGAATCGTGCAGGTTAATGACAGCTGGCGCTATTGATTTAAAACTAAGCCCATCGGTAGTGACTGCTATTGCAAAATACCATATGACCGAAATGGGTCGAACGGTTATGAATGATGCGATGGACATTCATGCAGGTAAAGGGATTCAGGTTGGGCCTAATAACTATTTAGCACATGGCTATATGGGTATTCCAGTTTCGATTACGGTTGAGGGTGCTAATATTCTTACCCGTAATTTAATGATATTTGGCCAAGGTGCTACTCGTTGCCATCCGTTTGTATTAAAAGAAATGGAAGCGGCAGCAATGGAAGATGATGACGCCGCACTAGAGCAATTTGATGGTCTATTGATGAACCACATTGTATTTGCCATCAGCAATGCAAGTATGGCTTTAATACATGGCTTAACTCGCAGCCATTTTGCCAAAGCACCTGTATGCGGAGAAACCGCAGCTTACTATAAACAATTAGGGAGAATGAGCCGAGGACTTGCGTTTACAACAGATGTTGCAATGTTGATGTTAGGTGGTGAACTTAAACGCAAAGAAATGATATCGGCACGTTTAGGCGATGTATTAAGTCATTTGTATATTGCTTCTACCGTGTTAAAACGTTTTGAAGATGAAGGGCGTCAGCAAGCTGATTTGCCTTTCGTTAAGTATGCAATAGAGGCATCATTGTATGAGATAGGCCAAGCATTTGATGGTTTCTTTAAAAACTTCTCTAACCCGGTGGTTAACTTTGCTCTTAAACGCATTGTGTTTCCGTTAGGCAATCATTATCACAAACCAAGTGATACCACTTCACAACGTATTTGTGAGCATATGACGCAACCAGGCGTGTTCAGAAATAGACTTACACATTTGTGTTACGTCGATGAGAATGCAGGCACAGGGGTGATGGAAAATGCTTTTTTAGCGATGCACGATATGCAAAATCAATTTAAACAGTTAAAACAGTGGCAACGAAAAGGTAAGGTACCTGCATCTTTTGGTATTGGACAAGCTATTGATTACGCTCTTGAGCATGAGTTAGTTACTAAGTTAGATGCTGAAGCTATGCATCATGCTAACAAATTACGAATGCAGGCTATTGCGGTAGATAACTTTAAACCTGAAGACATCTAACATTCTACTCAAACACTAAAAAGCCTTAAATTTATAATTTAAGGCTTTTTAGTGTATTTATATATTTATGAGATTAAACGCTGATCAGCGTCCGTAGGGATCGGCGATGATTTTATCTACGTACCACTTACCTTTTATTTTTAGCATTTCGATGCTGCGAAAATCATCAATTTTTTTACCGTTAAAATAACCAGTAAATACAATATTTATTTTAGCCTGATTGCCGTATTGTTCTCGAAGGCTTGAATTTGACATATCAATTTCAATCACTACTTCATCGTACTGTAAATTAATAAGACTACGGGCAAATTGTTTTGCTGTGCCGTATGACTTCATTATACGAGCTAGTTTAGGTGTTGCAAAATTACTGGCTTTTTGCAAATTATGCTGATTATAAAGTGCATCAAAATACACCGTGGCGGTATCGCCTGGACGATCGTTGTCGATGTACTGTTCTTTAGGTTTAGTATTTTCATTACAGCCGACGATCAAAATACTAAAAATGAGCACAAAAGAAGTTAAAATTGTTTTCATATTTGGTCAGGTTGATTACTCATACATAAAGTGTGTGATGGAATGGAGAAGAAGTAAAGAGGATAGCACCGAATAGTTGCCAACTTATTAAAAAAGCAATAAAAAAGGATGTTAAAAAACATCCTTTTTTAATAAGGTCGTTCGATTACTGAACAAGCTCTTGCTCAGAAAACTCTTCATCAAACATTGGGCTTGATAAGTAGCGTTCTGTAGCGCTTGGTAAAATAACCACAATATTTTTATCTGCGTTTTCAGGACGTTCAGCAATTCGTTTTGCTGCAACCACAGCTGCACCCGAAGAAATACCGACTAAGATCCCTTCTTTTTTCATTAGCTCATGACACATTGCGATACATTCTTCATTAGACACTTGCTCTACGCCATCAATAATTGATAAGTCTAAATTCCCAGGAATAAAGCCCGCGCCAATGCCTTGTATCTTATGTGGCCCTGGTTTTACTTCTTCACCAGCAAGTGTTTGGCTAATAACTGGCGAATGGCTTGGCTCTACAGCTATTGATTTTACATTTAAGCCTTGTTCTTTTTTAAGATAACGACTTACGCCTGTAATCGTACCGCCAGTACCAACACCTGCAACAAAGAAATCGATTTCGCCATCGAGTGCATTAAAGATTTCCGGACCCGTTGTTTCAAAGTGAATTTTTGGGTTTGCCGGGTTTTCGAACTGTTGTAGCAAAATAAACTTATCTGGGTCTGCTGACTGAATTTCTTTGGCTTTAGCAATAGCGCCATTCATACCCTTAGCGCCATCTGTGAGTACTAGATTAGCACCCAGTGCCTTTAATAGTTTACGACGTTCTAAGCTCATGGTGTTTGGCATTGTAAGCGTTAGTTTGTAGCCGCGAGAAGCAGCAACAAATGCCAATGCAATACCCGTATTACCTGATGTTGGCTCTATAAGCTCTTTATCTTTGGTAAGTTGACCTGATTTTTCAGCTTCCCAAATCATTGATGCACCAATACGGCATTTGATACTAAAGCTAGGATTGCGTGATTCAACTTTAGCGTATACATTCCCACCTGTAACACGGTTAAGTTTTACCAACGGTGTGTTACCGATGCTTAGTGAGTTATCTTCAAAAATAGTAGACATAATGTTCCTTTAGGTACAATCTGATCAACACGTTAACAGCTGCTCTATTAACTTTATAAGCCTACTTTACTGTGAGATAAAAAAAGTTAAAGTAAGCTTTGGCTATAACATATATTAATTACGCTTATAACGGATTGAACTAAAAACTCAATCTGTTAATTTTTTAGTTATTAAAAAGGCGAACTTGAGATCATTTGTTCGTTTTTAACTTTGTACTTTATCCTTTGTTTATGTAGTCGTTATTTAAACAAATCAACACAACACACTTATATTTTGTTGGTTAATTGTGCAAATGAACTGCGGTTGAACAGTTTATTGACACAAACTATTCAAAACATGGTAAAAACACATTATCTAAATTCAATAAAGTAATCACCATGAAGTTAATCTTAAAATTAATTGCCGGTATTGTGGCCGGTATTTTAGTCGGGCTCTACATTCCCTTAACTGGCGTTGAGCTTTTATACACAGTAAAAGAGCTTATCGGCCAGCTTATTAGTTTTACAATTCCACTGATTATTTTATTTTTTATTGCCTCAGGGATTGCCGGGCTTCCGAAAGGGTCAGGGCACCTACTGGGGAAAACGGTGGGTTTTGCATATGGCTCAACAATTATAGCTGGTACTTTAGCGTTTTTATTAGTGACAGCGGTTATTCCGTTTTTAAGCGGCGGGATTTCATTTGAAGCTGAAGCCGTGACCGAAGTAGGTAGCTTCATTGACTTAGAAATTCCACCGTTAATGGGTGTAATGACTGCTTTAGTCACAGCCTTTGTATTTGGTATTGGTATGAGCCAGCTTGGCTTAGACACATTAAAAACTGTGTCGGATCAGGGGCGCGATATTATTGATGGTTTACTTTCAAAAGTAATTATTCCGGCATTACCGTTCTATATTGCGGGTGTATTTGCGGAAATGACTGTAGCAGGCACCGTTGTTGATACATTACAAGCATTTGGTGTTGTACTCATTGCTGCATTAGTGATGCATTGGTTATGGTTGAGTGTTTTATACATTACCTCAGGCCTATTACTTAAGCGTAATCCTATTGAGCTAATTAAAAATATGTTACCTGCGTATTTTACTGCATTAGGAACCATGTCGAGTGCGGCAACCATTCCAGTATCTTTGCAATCAAGTAAAGCCAATAACGTTAAAGAGGATGTAGCTAACTTTACCGTGCCATTATGCGCCACTATTCATTTGTCAGGTTCAACAATTACAATAGTTACCTGTGCTATGGCTGTGATGTTTTTATCGCCTAGCATGGAAGTACCTTCATTAATGGCTATGTTGCCATTCATTATGATGTTAGGTGTAGTGATGATTGCAGCGCCAGGTGCACCAGGTGGTGCAGTAATGTCGGCGTTAGGTTTATTAACTAGCATGCTTGGTTTCAACGAAGGTGCGGTGGCACTAATGATTGCACTTTACCTAGCGCAAGATAGCTTCGGCACTGCGTGTAATGTAACTGGCGATGGTATTATTGCTTTATGGGTAGACCGTTTTAGTGAAAAAGCGTCAGCATAAATCATTGGGGCGTATTTACCTGCTATAGGTAAATACGCTTTTAATCATATCGGTCATGAAGACCGATGGCGAAAGCATAATATTAGTTATGGTTTCGTCGTATCTATGCTAATGTTGAATATTAAATTTGTTAACTTGCATCTTATTAGGCTAGTGAGGGTGTTCCATTGATTAACGTACTTTTAGTTGATGACCATGAACTTGTGCGCACAGGGATCAGACGTATTCTTGATGATATACGTGGTTTTAAAGTAATAGGTGAAGCTAAAACAGGCGAAGAGGCTGTGCAGTTTTGTCGTCAGCATGCGCCAAATATAGTGTTAATGGATATGAACATGCCTGGTATGGGTGGGCTTGAGGCAACTAAAAAGATTTGCCGTTACTGCCCTGATGTAAAAATTATTGTGCTTACTGTTAATTGCGAAGACCCATTTCCAAGTAAGGTCATGCAAATTGGTGCTCATGGCTTTTTAACCAAAGGTGCTGGATCTGATGAAATGGTTCGCGCTATACGCTGTGTGCATGCAGGACAACGCTATATTGCTCCAGAAATAGCGCAACAGATTGCACTTGCGCAGGTAACCGGGCGTACCGATGAAAACCCATTTCAAAGCCTATCCGAGCGTGAACTACAAATTATGCTGATGATCACCAAAGGTGAAAAAGCACAGGATATTGCTGATCGCTTAAATTTAAGTTCTAAAACAGTAAACAGTTATCGCTATCGCATGTTTGAAAAGCTTAACGTAGGAGGCGATGTAGAGCTTACTCATTTAGCCATACGTTACAAAATGATTGATATAGATATCTCTTACTAGTCGGTATATATGTCTGAATTTGATCATGTCCAGTTTTTAAAAACATTATCGAGTGAGCCTGGCGTTTATCGCATGCTCGATAATGACAACCAAGTTATCTATGTCGGTAAAGCTAAAAGTTTAAAAAAGCGGGTAAGTAGTTACTTTCGTAGTAATATAACCGATAGTAAAACCCGTGTTTTAGTAAGTAATATTTGTAATATTGAAGTCACGCTTACTAATACAGAGACAGAAGCTTTACTGCTCGAAAACAACCTCATTAAAAAATATCAGCCACGTTATAATATTCTGTTACGTGATGATAAGTCGTACCCTTATATACTGCTCACTAATCATAAGCATCCTCGCTTAGCCTTTCATCGTGGTAGCAGAAAAGTAAAAGGTGAATATTTTGGTCCGTTCCCAAGCGCGGGGGCGGTTTCAGAAAGCTTACGCTTAATGCAAAAAATATTTCCGGTACGTCAATGCGAAGATGCCTACTACCGTGCCCGTAGTCGCCCTTGCTTACAGTATCAATTAAAACGCTGCTCTGCGCCGTGTGTAAATAAAGTCTCTGAAGATGAATACGCGCAGCAAGTTGATTATGTCCGCAAGTTTTTAACTGGTAAATCTCATGAAGTAATAGCCGATCTCATTGCTAAAATGGAAAAAGCCAGTGAGCAGCTTAATTTTGAACTTGCAGCTAAAGTTCGCGACCAAATTATGTTGCTGCGTAAAATGCAGGAGCAGCAATCTATCTCCGGCAATTTTGCGGAAATGGATGTGGTCGGCTTTGCCCATTTAAACGGTTTAAATGGGATTCATCTATTAATGATTCGCGATCATAAAGTGCTGGGTAGTAAAACTTATTTTCCAAAGGTGCCTAAAGACTCACAAGAGCAAGAAATTTTAACCTCTTTCTTAGGTCAATATTATTTAGCTCCAGGTGCGACAGGGCGCATTGCTAAAGAAATCATTTTACCATTTGAAATAGAAGAAAGTGATGCACTAGGTGAAGCCTTGACTCAAATAAGTGAACGTAAAGTATCGCTTAAAGTGGTAACCCGTGGTGAGCGAGCACAGTACTTACAGTTAGCGAATAAAAATGCATTAAATAGCATTACGGTTAAGCAAAGCACTCAAGACTCGATAAACAAGCGTTATGCGCAATTAAAGGCTACTTTGCGTCTTGATGATATTAATCGCATGGAATGTTTTGATATCAGTCACACCATGGGTGAAAACACAGTGGCCAGTTGTGTTGTATTTGATTCTCAAGGCCCTAACAATAAAGAGTATCGTCGTTATAACGTGACCGGTATTACCGGTGGTGATGATTACGCCGCTATGGAATTTGCACTAAACAAACGTTACAACAAGTTGGTTGATGAGGAGAAAATTCCCGATGTTATTTTTATCGATGGTGGTAAAGGTCAATTAGGTAGAGCAGAGCAATATTTCGAAAACTGGCCGCATTCAAAAATGCCGCTATTAGTCGGTGTTGCAAAAGGCACTAGCCGTAAGCCGGGTCTTGAAACCTTGCTTATAGATGGCGGGCGTAAAACAATTCCTATGGATTCTGATGCACCAGCGCTTCATTTGATCCAGCATATACGCGATGAATCCCATCGTTTTGCAATTGCAGGGCACCGTAATAAGCGGCAAAAACAACGCACTCAGTCATTATTAGAGGAAATAGATGGCGTAGGTTCAAAGCGTCGACAAACATTATTAAAATATTTAGGGGGCATGCAAGGTGTAAAAGCTGCTAATATAGAACAGCTAAAGAAAGTTCCTGGGATCAGTCCTGACATGGCTGAGAAGATATTTAACCATTTGCATGACAAGGGCTAGCCCTATGTGCGAATATAGAAAAAAGACATATCCAAGTAGTTATGTGGAATATTCCAAACACACTCACAACGTTTAGACTCTTTCTTATCCCCATTTTTTTGGTGATATTTTATATGCCTTATTCATGGGCGTTCTTTGTTGCTGCCTTTATTTTTTGGCTGGCTTCGATCACAGATATACTTGATGGCTATTTAGCCCGTAAACTTGAGCAATCAACGCCTTTTGGTGCATTTTTAGACCCGGTTGCTGATAAAGTAATGGTGTGTGCTGCCTTGGTTGCATTATCTGAGCATTACCAATCTTTGTATATGACTATTCCTGCGCTTATTATTATTAGCCGTGAAATTGTTATATCGGCGCTACGCGAATGGATGGCTGAACAGGGGAAACGCGGTAACGTAGCTGTATCCGATATGGGTAAGTTAAAAACTGCAGCTCAAATGTTAGCCATTATCGGTTTAATTTGGCAGTACGATAGCTGGATGATGTATTTAAGTTATGGCTTGCTTTATATAGCCACATTTTTAACGCTTAGTTCTATGGTGCAATATTTAGTTGCAGCATGGGGAGAATTGACCAAAAATTGATTGTAAACGTCTAATAACGCACCATTTTAGATAAAAAATAATCAAACAGTTCAAAAGTAGCATTTTTTGTGTTGACGCGTTTAATAATCTCTGTAGAATGCGTCCGTGTTGAGAGGGCATAGCCCCCTAGATAAACATAAAGCGGCACTAGCTCAGTTGGTAGAGCGCGACCTTGCCAAGGTCGAGGTCACGAGTTCGAGCCTCGTGTGCCGCTCCAGTTTATCTTAAAGCTAACCTAGTATTGAGGCGGAATGGCAGAGTGGCCATGCACCGGATTGCAAATCCGTTTACCCCGGTTCGACTCCGGGTTCCGCCTCCAATCAACACTCCACATGCTTTAATTAGCAAACTCGATGCCCGAGTGGTGGAATTGGTAGACACAAGGGATTTAAAATCCCTCGACTAACAAGTCGTGCCGGTTCAAGTCCGGCCTCGGGCACCACTTTATACTTTACTTGTTTATTCTAGTTTAACTATTCTTTGATTAAACCATTAATTATAAAATCGCATTATCAAACTAGTATCTTATTCCTTACACAAAATTATTTCGTTTGTTTAAAACCTTTATGTCTCACATTTTTTAAAAAGCCTATCCCATCAATGTATTACCTTTGATCTTTTTTATAGCTAAACTTGACGCTAGCTATAGAAAAAACTCTCATTTAGAACAAAACACTAAATTTAAGCTTTGCTATATAAGACTTTTATACCTCAAAATAGACTACCTAATACTAAGCGGTTTATATAAAAAGCAGTGGTATAAGGCTCTTAAATGGAGGTGGTGGCTGTGCTTCGTTTGATACATAAGCGAAAGTCGGCATACGCTTATTTCTATTAACATCATCACAATGTCACAAAATTTATTAAGAGTATTGATGTAAACTGCTTAACTAATCGCTTATAAGGGGGTATGAGAAGTTTGATGATGCTAATGTGTTTGATTGGGTCTCACTAGGTGGGTACTACTATTAGTAATATAATACCAATCCGCAATAATACATAATCATTTTACGGGGCTAAACCAGACGCTAGTTGAGTTAAAAATTTCTCATATAGAACAACTAAACATCGAAATTTTTGCTTTGCCATTAACAGGTTTATCTAGCTCAATATAGGTTACTTAATTAAGTGAATTGGTACTAGACAATAAAAAACCCGAAATGGCCATGGCCGTTTCGGGTTTTTAACTTAAATCTCTTTAAAGTTATTTGTGCCAAATACCTTTCGGAATAGTTTTATTAAGCTTGTTGTTTTTACTTGGATCAAACGTCGGTAACTTTCCAGCACGTCGTTGAGCGTTGTAATCTTTGGCAAGCCATACCACAACTCCTGAGAGCATAAATAGCGCGATTACGTTTACAATCGCCATTAGGCCCATAGACACATCAGCTAGAGTCCACACTAATGGTAATTCACCAAGGGCTCCAAACATCACCATACCTAACACTAATAATCTGAAGATCAGCATGCCAGATGCGTGGTTATGCTCTAAAAACAATAAGTTCGTTTCTGCATAAGAGTAGTTAGCTACAATTGATGTAAAAGCAAAAAACAAAATAGCGACTGCAACAAATATTGCGCCCCAGCTACCAACATGCTCCTCAAGCGCTGCTTGTGTAAGTGCTATACCCGTTACATCAGAGCCTGGTACTAACTGTTCTGATAATAAAATAAGAGCAGCGGTAGCTGTACAAATTATAATGGTATCTACAAAGACACCTAGCATTTGTACATAACCTTGTGATGCAGGGTGAGGTGGGTTAGGAGTTGCAGTTGCTGCAGCGTTAGCTGCGCTACCCATACCCGCTTCGTTTGAGAATAACCCGCGCTTGATCCCTTGGATCATTGCTTGCATTACACCATAACCAATTGCACCAGCGCCAGCTTGTTCAAGACCAAAGGCACTTCTAATTACATGCATAAACACATCAGGCAACTCAGTGTAATTTACAGCACATATATACAGTGCAACAATTAAGTAGGCAGCGGCCATAAATGGCACTGCTAATTCAGCAAATCGTGAAATTGTTTTTAGGCCACCAAATATGATGATGCCTGAACCAATTACAAGTGCAATACCTACTATATAGTTAGGAATACCAAAGGCGACTTCAAAAGCTGCAGCGATAGAGTTTGACTGTACCGCATTAAAAACTAAACCAAAGGCTAAAATTAAACATAGTGAGAACACTATGCCCATCCAGCGCTTGCCAAGTCCGTACTCCATATAATAAGCAGGGCCTCCACGGAAGTTGCCTTCTTCATCACGTATTTTGTAAGCTTGAGCCAATGTGCTTTCTGCAAAACTAGTGGCCATACCGATCAAAGCAATTAACCACATCCAAAAAATAGCACCAGCACCACCTAAATAAAGTGCGACTGCAACACCTGCCATATTACCGGTACCAACACGGGCGGCTAAAGAAGTACAGAAAGCTTGAAAAGAGGAAATACCGCCATCTGACCCTTGGCGACTTTGAAACATGACTTTAATCATGTGTGGGAATTGTACAAATTGGATGAAACCAAGACGTATGGTAAAAAATAGCCCAGCGGCTATTAATAAGTACACTAAAATATGACCCCATAAGAGACCACTTATACTATTTATTATATCTGTCATGTGTGTTGCCTAGTGAACGAGTTGTAAATATGCGCCGCAACTTACCACAAGCAAGGTAAATAGTTTAGTAAACAGCGCAAAAAAATGAGTTATCCACAGGGTTTTGTGGGTATCTTGTGTGTCTGGGTGGGGTATCTTTGGGGTAAAAATTAAATGCAAAAAAGCGTTTAAAAACGCTTGCGTTAAAATTGATTCGCCCTATAATGCGACCCCACTGAGACGGCAGAGCAGGCAACGCTTAGCGAGGCAAGCAAGTCAATTAGTAAGTCGAGTAA